>JAQVDG010000068.1 GCA_028698395.1 Weeksellaceae bacterium | reverse complement strand
AACCGATAAAACCTGCTCCTCCCGTTATGATAAGTGTTTGTTTTTTCAAAATGAATTAATTTTTATGTGTAACTTTTAAGTTTTCAATTTCATGAACCGTTTTTCTCAAGCCTGAACTGGAAAAACGATGATCTCTACTATTAAAATACAATTTGATTCCTTTTTCTTCGCAGTATTGGCGACCTGTAAAATCTCGATCTTTGTATTCATCACCCAAAATCCGCACATCAATTTTGAAAGAACGTAAAATATCTTCCAAATCTTGTTCACTTGCATACGGAACAATTTCATCGACGAATTTGCAACCTTTCAGTTGAATGTATCGTTCTACTATGGATTGAGTCGGCTTATTTTTTTCAGGACGATCCATAGACGGATCCATTTGTAAACCGCAAATCAAATAATCACATTGTCGCTTTGCTTCTTCCAACATTTTGATGTGGCCGGCATGCAGCAAATCAAAAGTACTGAATGTAATTCCTATTTTCATATTATTTAAGTTTTGATTAGTCTATTATAAAGGGTTTTTTCGTCTTTTTATTGTTCAAAACCACAACTATTGTAAACCAATTCCGAAATAATCAAATCCTAATTCCCGTAAATATGGGCCGTCATAAATATTTCTTCCGTCGAAAATGGTTTTATTTTTAAGCAATTTAGCTAAAACTTTCCAGTTTGGCATTCTGAATTCCGACCATTCTGTGACCAACAACAAAGCATCTGCATCATCACAAGCTTCATAAGCATCTTTACAATACGTGATTTTATCACCTAAATAAAAATCACGGGCATGATTCATTGCAATCGGATCGTACGCTTTGACTTCTGCGCCTAATTTTTTCAATTCCTCAATGATAACCAAAGAAGGAGCTTCCCGCATATCATCGGTATTCGGCTTAAAACTCAATCCCCAAAGAGCAAAAGTTTTCCCGGAAAGATTCGTTCCGAAATATTTTTTAACTTTTTCAACTAAAACATGTTTTTGTGCATCATTTACATCCTCAACAGCTTGCAAAACTTTTAATTCATAACCGTATTGTTTAGCAGTTCGGATAATAGCTTTTACGTCTTTCGGAAAACAAGAACCTCCATAACCTACTCCCGGATAAATGAATTTATTTCCGATTCTTTGATCCGAACCAATTCCTCTTCTCACCATATTCACATCGGCTCCTACGATTTCGCAAAGATTCGCAATATCGTTCATGAAACTGATTTTGGTTGCCAACATAGCATTTGCGGTGTATTTTGTCATTTCAGCAGAAGGAATATCCATATAAATAATCCGGTCACTACTTAGCTGAAACGGTTTGTACAAACGATGCATAATTTCTTTTGCACGTTCATCTTCGGTTCCTACTACAATACGGTCAGGTTTTAGAAAATCCTCTACTGCTGCTCCTTCTTTTAAAAATTTCAGAATGGAAGGCAACGAAAAATTTCAATCAAAATTTTCAGGCCGCTAAGGCTTTTCAATTTCCTTTTTAACTTTTTGTCCGGTTCCAACCGGAACAGTACTTTTAGTAGCAATCACCAAATAATCCGACATCTTCTCTCCTACTTCTTTCGCCACTGCCAAAACATAACTTAAATCAGCAGAACCATCTTCACCCGGAGGAGTTCCAACGGCTATAAAAACCACTTCACTTTCCTGAATTGCTTCACCTAAATCAGTAGAAAAATGCAATCTTCCGTTTTTATAATTTCGAATGACCATTTCTTCCAATCCGGGTTCATAAATCGGTATAATTCCATTTTTTAATTTATCTATTTTTTTCTGGTCAATATCTACACAGACCACTTCAATTCCAACATCGGCAAAACAAGTTCCGGAAACTAATCCCACATATCCTGTCCCTACAACTGTAATTTTCATTTCTGAGTTTATTTTTTATTATAATTCCTTACTATTTCCAAGCCACTCTTTCTGTTCTTTAAAAATTGGCCACGCAAAAATAAGGCTTTAAAATGAATTCGTTTTATCTTAGCCCAAAATTTAGTCATGTCAATAAACAAAGAAATAAAAAGAATAACAACGGAAACTCTGAGAAGTATGAAAGGAAAGGAAAAAATTTCCATGTTAACTTCTTATGATTACACTATAGCTTCCATGGTAGATGCCGGTGGAGTTGATGTTATTTTAGTGGGCGATTCGGCTTCCAATGTTATGGCAGGTCACGAAACCACTCTTCCCATTACTTTGGATCAAATGATTTATCATGCTCAAGGTGTAGTTCGTGCAGCAAAGCGTTGTTTGGTTGTTGTCGATTTACCTTTTGGCACCTATCAATCCGACCCACAAAGGGCATTGGATTCTGCTGTTCGGATTATGAAAGAATCCGGTGCACATGCCATTAAATTAGAAGGTGGAAAAGAAATTCAAAAATCTATTCAACGGATTGTCAATGCAGGAATTCCCGTTATGGGACATTTAGGATTAACACCCCAATCTATTTATCAATTCGGAACTTATAAAGTTCGAGCAAAAGAAGAAGCAGAAGCTGAAAAATTGCTTGAAGATGCCCGACTTTTAGAAGAATTAGGTGCTTTTTCTGTTGTTATGGAAAAAATTCCGGCTCAATTAGCGAAAAAAGTAACCGAAAGTATTTCTATTCCAACAATTGGAATTGGTGCCGGAGCGGATTGCGATGGACAAGTTTTGGTTGTTCACGATATGTTAGGCATGACGCATGAGTTTACACCAAAATTCTTACGCCAATATTTGAATCTTTATGAAGAAATCACTCAGGCTGTTCAACGCTATGTAAGCGATGTGAAAAATAAAGATTTCCCTAATGAAACTGAACAATATTAATCTTTTTAATTGTTCTGAAAAAAGAAATTTCAGTACTTGATTTTACTATGGAAAATTTCAGCAAAAGAATAGTTTTTGAAGACAACCATTTGCTTATTTTCAATAAAAAAGCAGGAGAATTAGCACAAGCTGACCTAAGCGGTGATGTTCCTTTGGTGGAAAGTTTGAAGGAATTTATTAAAGTTCGGGATAAAAAACCGGGAAATGTTTTCTTGGGATTAATTCATCGTTTGGATCGCCCGACAAGTGGTATTTTGGCTTTTGCTAAAACCAGTAAAGCTTTGAGCCGAATGAACGAATTATTTAAAACTCGAAATGTCCAAAAAGCTTATTGGGCAATTGTGGAAGGAGAACCCGAAAAATCAGCTGAAAGATTGGAGCATTTTCTCCGAAAAAACTCGAAAACCAATAAGGTCAGTGTTTTTATCAAACCTACTCCGGAAGCCAAAAAAGCTATTTTAGAATATAAATTAATCGGACATTTGGAGCATTATTCCTTATTGGAAGTTGATTTATTTACCGGTCGTTCACACCAAATCCGTTCACAATTGAGTTTCATTGGTCATCCGATTAAAGGCGATTTAAAATACGGTGCCAAACGCTCCAATCCCGATGGAAGTATTTCGCTTCACGCACGCAGTATTCAATTCCTACATCCGGTAAGAAAAGAAGAAATTTCAATTATAGCTCCACCGCCCGAAGGTGCCATTTGGAAAGCTTGTCTTAAAATTGTGTAATTATTGGTTTTCCTTATTTTTTTGAATTTGAAACCTAAAAAATCCGAACGAAAGTCCGGATTTTTTCAAACGATTCAATTTTATTCTGTTTTTATTCTTTCAAAAACTGACGTAAAACGTATTGAAGAATTCCTTCATTTTCATAATAAGCTACTTCTATCGGAGAATCCAAACGAGCAATTACATCAAAACTAATCACACTTCCATCTTCTTTTTCTGCTTTCATTTTTACTGTTTTTGATGGATGTAAACCTTCCTGAATTCCTTCAATACTGATAATTTCTTTTCCGGTTAATCCATATTTCGCAGCACTTTCTCCATCTTTGTATTGCAAAGGCAAAACGCCCATCATGATTAAATTACTTCTGTGAATTCTTTCATAACTTTCTGCTAAAACGGCTTTCACTCCCAACAGAAAAGTTCCTTTTGCGGCCCAGTCTCTGGACGAACCGCTTCCGTATTCTTTTCCGGCAAGAACAATCAGTGGAGTATTGTCTGCTTTATATTTTTGAGAAGCTTCAAAAACTGTTAATTCTTCATTAGAAGGTAAATGAGTGGTGAATCCTCCTTCTTTTGTTGCCAATTGATTTTTGATTCGGACATTTGCAAAAGTTCCACGTACCATTACTTCATCATTTCCTCTTCTCGAACCGTAACTGTTAAAATCTTTTTTTGCCACACCTCTCGAAATCAAATACTTTCCGGCAGCAGAGTCTTCAGAAAATGAACCTGCCGGAGAAATATGGTCAGTCGTAATACTATCGCCCAAAACAAGTAAAACCCGTGCTCCTTCAATATTTTTCAGAGCTTGAGTTTTTTCGGATAAATTGTAAAAGAATGGAACTTCTTTAATATAAGTGGAGTCTTCATCCCATTGGTATAATTTATCTTGAGGCACATTCAGATTTCTCCAAATTTCATTTCCTGCAAAAATTTCATCGTAATTTTTCTTGAAATCATCTTTAGAAAGTACTTTATCCATAACGCTTCTAATTTCATCATCACTTGGCCAAACATCTTTCAGATAAACCGCCCGACCGTTTCTGTCGTGTCCCAAAGGTTCGGTTGTTAAATCAATATCCACACGACCCGCCAAAGCAAAAGCAACAACCAACATGGGCGACATCAGAAAATTCATTTTAACTTGTGGATGAATACGGGCTTCAAAATTCCGGTTTCCGGATAAAACAGAAGTGACTACCAAATCGTTTTCTTCTACAGCTTTGGCTACTTCAGGAGGAAGCGGACCTGAATTCCCGATACAGGAAGTACATCCGTAGCCTACTAAATGGAATTCCAATGCTTCCAAATCCTTCATTAAATCTGCTTTTTCCAAATAATCGGTTACAACTTTTGAACCCGGTGCTAAGGAAGTTTTTACCCAAGGTTTTACATCAATTCCTTGTTCCCGTGCATTTTTTGCTACCAATCCGGCTCCAATCATCACGTAAGGATTTGAGGTATTGGTACAGGAAGTAATAGCAGCAATGGCTACGGCTCCGTCTGAAAGCATATATTTTTGATGATCTCTGGAAATCCAAACTGTTTTCAGTCCATTTTCTTCTTTGGATTCTATTTCAATATCCGGAGATGGATTCTTGGATTGTTCCAAAACCATATTTCCACCTTCTGCTTTCCATCTTGAAAGTGCTCTCTCGCGTTCTTCCGGTTGGATATACGTTCTACCGAAAGTCTGATGCTCTAATTCAATGAATTTCTCTTTTAAATCTTTCAATAAAATTTTATCTTGTGGACGTTTAGGACCTGCCACAGTGGGTTGAACCGTAGAAATATCCAATTCAAGTACATCCGTATATTCAATTAAATCTTCATTTTCACGCCATAGCATATTGGCTTTACAATATTGTTCCACCAATTGAACTTGTTCCTCACTTCGGTTACTACTTCGCATATATTCCAAAGTTTTATTGTCAATCGGGAAGTAAGTAATCGTACATCCGAATTCCGGTGACATATTTCCAATAGTTGCTCGGTCAGGAACGGATAAATTATCTAATCCTGAGCCAAAAACTTCTACAAATTTTCCTACTACACCGTATTGTCTGAGCATATTAGCAATGGTCAATACCAAATCGGTTGCGGTTGTACCTGTTGGTAATTTTCCTACTAATTTTAATCCAATAACCTCCGGACTGATGAAATAAGTAGGTTGTCCTAAAATAGCGGCTTCTGCTTCAATTCCTCCTACGCCCCATGCTACTACTCCAATTCCGTTAACCATAGGCGTATGACTATCTGTTCCTACCAAAGAATCCGGAAAAACCAATCCATCACGAGCAATGGCTCCTTGTGATAAATATTCCAGATTAACTTGGTGGCAAATTCCCATTCCCGGAGGAACGACACTAAAATTATCAAAAGAACTCTGTGCCCATTTCAAGAAAGTGTAACGTTCGTTGTTTCTTTCATATTCTACTTCCATATTTTTCTGATAAGCATATTGTGCAGCGAAGTAATCGACCTGTACACTGTGGTCAATAACTAAATCTACCGGAATTAATGGGTTTATTTTTGAAGCATCTTTTCCTTTTCGGGCTACTTCGGCACGTAGAGAAGCAATGTCCACTACCGCCGGAACTCCTGTAAAATCCTGCATCAATACACGGGCAGGTTTAAATGCTACATCTTTATCACTTCCTTTTGGATTCCAATGTAAAATAGTGTCCAAATGTCCTTTAGTTACTTGAAAATCATCGTAATTGCGAAGTGCGTTTTCCAAAAGTACCCGAATGGAAAAAGGAAGTTTTTTTACATTAATACCTTCTTTTTCTAATTCAGAAAGGCTGTAATACGTTAATTCTCCTTTGGAACTTTTTAAAGTTTTGCGGAGATTATAAATATCTTGTTGCATAGTTAAAAAATGGTTTTGTGAGGTTTAAAGTTATTCAATTTTATACTCATAAAAAGGCTTGCACTTCATTTTAACAGTATGTTAACAAATGTTCCTGTGGTTTTGAGTTCATGTCTAAAAAATGTTGACCACTTTTACTGACTTGTTAAACAGCTATTTTTATATTGAATTCATAAAGTTTTGGACAAAAAACAAATTAGTCCTATTTTGGTCAGGAAATAAAATTTACTATAATCATAAAACTAAATTTATCTTTTTTGCTTTCGGGTAGTGCATTAGAGCTATTGTTTATAAAAAGTTCTTGAAAAAAGATTAAATTTAAAAAGGAGGAAAATGGATAAGATTATTGAAATAAAACAGAAAAGAAGTATTCTTCTTATAGGAATGTTACTGCTTCTCCTTGTGTTTGTAGCTCCTTATTCCTATTCTTTTTATTCTTCAGAAGAATTTTCATTATTACTCCATTTGCTTTTAATATGCTTTATTGTTTTTCTTACAATATCTTTTATAGATGGCTATTTTGTAAGAGTTACCTTAACAGAAAATGCGATAATCAAAAAGTCCCTGCTGATTAACAAAGTTATAGAAATAGACAAAATAACAGAAGCAAGGGTTTTAAAATTTCATAACTCTATCATCGTCAATACGAAAGACAAAAGACTTGGAATTGGTTGGGATTATGAAAGAACGCAAGAATTTAAAAAACTTTTAATCAAAGAGCTTGAAAAAAGGGATACTTCAATTATTTATAAAAATGAATGGTTTTGGTAGTGAGCAGTACTATATCAAAGTTAAGGTAATATGCTAAGTGGCGGTGTGATTGAAGAGAAACAACTTGGAAAAACAGGCAATGAAATTATGGGAACATTAGACATTAAAAATAAAATTATATTGAGCTTGTCATCAACTTTAGCAATGGTTTATTTTATTCTACTTTTTTTGGAGATTTATTTCTCTATGTAGATTCATCTGAATTAATAATTTTCGGAGTATTATTTTTCTTCAGGGTTATTGAACAAATATTTTTGACTCAAAAAATTTTAAAATCAAGTATTAAACTCGAAAAAAAATCATATTCTTACTCCTCAACTATGCGTTTGTATTTTTTACTCCAATAAAACCTTCATAATGAAGATATTTATTTGTTTTCAACTGTTTTAGAAAACCGGGCTATGTTGTATTCAAAAAGCAACTATTCAAAAGACCGAAAAGCTTTGAAGCTGAATTCTTATTATGAGAATTATATGAAAGATGCGGTTCACAGTGGAATACGGAAATTTAATTTAATCCCGATAAAAAAAGAAGATTCATTAATCATAAATTTAGATAATTCAATTTTAAGTAAAGTTGAAGAAGTAGAGTTGATTTATTACTATTTTACGGGCATTCAGGAAGAGCTGTACGTAAATATAGAGAGGAATCCTATTCAAAGAGGAGTAATTGTAAAAAGGGTTAATTGACGGAAATTCAAAATGATAGAATTTAAAAAGAAATTGTTAGTGGTTTCTATCCATCTTACTGGTTTTTTGTTTCTTTTGTGTCAAGACAAAAGAATAAAGAATCAGGACACAAGATTCAAACAAAAGATAACAGTTTTTGTACACTATACATTATACAACTTTACAGTTTACAACTTACAAGTATCAAGCTCCCAATAACTTAAATTCATAAATTCAATTTTTTTCAAATTTAATCTAAAAAATACTTCATACTTTACTAAACGTTGAAATTTTAACTAACTTCACTCCGTGAAAGAAAAGCAATAATTAAATGGAATCAATCAGTGTTTTTGAAATAATTAAAGTTGGAATCGGTCCTTCCAGTTCACACACAATGGGCCCTTGGAATGCAGCAGATTTATTTGTTCAATTGATTCGCAAAAAACATCAACTCTCAGAAGTCAAAGAAGTTTTTGTTGAGTTTTTTGGTTCACTTGCCAAAACAGGAATCGGTCACGGAACGGACATAGCCGGAATGTTAGGCTTATCGGGCGAAGATTTTCAAAAAATTGACACTTCCAAGATTTCTGAAAAAATTGAAGCAATTAAAAATGCTCAAGCTCTGAAATTGGGCGGAGAAGTTGAAATTCCCTTTTTATATGGTCATCATCTGGTTTTAAATAAATCCAAAAGCTTAGATTTTCATCCAAACGGAATGCTATTCAAAGCTGTTTTCAAAGACGGAAATGAATTGGAACAAGATTATTATTCCATTGGTGGAGGTTTCGTTGCTACACAAGAAGAAAACTCGGCTCAGGAAGTTTGCACACGT
>JAQVDG010000067.1 GCA_028698395.1 Weeksellaceae bacterium | reverse complement strand
TCTGAATGAAATGAGCAAAAAAGGTCTTTTATTGAAGTCATGATTTTCAAAAATAAAAAAATACTTTTTCTCTCTGCTCGGTTTTTTCATTATGAAAATGCCATCACACAACAATTGGAAAAATTAGGCGCACAAGTTGACTATTTCGATGAACGACCTTCCAATTCCGTTTGGACAAAAGGAATTATTCGTGTAAATTCAAAAATGTATCAAAAAAGAATTAATTCGTATTATCAATTAATTTTAAAGCAAATCCAAAATAAAAAATACGACTATTTTTTACTGATAAAAGGAGAAACAGTTCCATTTTTTTTTCTTGAAAAATTCAAAAAAGAATTTCCTCAAACTCAAATGATTTTTTATGCCTATGATGCAATGAGTGAATATCCGAGAATGTTGAAACTTCTTCCGTTTTTTGACAGAAAAATCACTTTTGAACCATCGGATGCAATAAAATATAAATTAGAATTTCGACCTTTATTTTATTTGAATTCATATAAAAAATCAGAAGTTCAAAAAGAAAAAAAATACGATATAACATTCATTGGAAGCGCGCATACCGATCGTTATCAATTGGGCGAAACCATTCGGGAGTTAGCCGAAAAAATGAATTTAAAAACCCATTTTTTTTATTATTCACCAAGTAAAATTGCCTATTATTTAAAACGATTATTTGATGCTGATTTTAAAAAAGTTAAGCTAAAAAAATTGAGTTTCACACAATTAAATCATCAAGAAATTCAGAAAATTTATAACCAAAGTTTTTCGGTTCTGGATATTAATAAACCTTTTCAAAACGGTTTGACCATGCGTACTTTTGAAACTTTGGCAGCCGGTAAAAAGTTGATTACAACTAATCCGGATATTCGAAATTATCCGTTTTACAATCCACAAAATATTTTATACATCAACCGTGAAAAAATAGAACTTTCTTTTGATTTTTTTCAATCGGATTTTCAAGAATTAACATCCCATGATTTGGAAAAAATGTCATTGAAATCGTGGTTAATGGAAGTTTTTTTTGAAAATGATTCAACTTATTGGTCAATAGTTTTGGATTTTTAATCATTTTAGTATGATTTATCCCGTAGTACTGCTAATTTTGCCCAACAAAAATTAAGTAAGGAAAAATTCGTTTTAAATTTTCTTATTTAAGTCATTTTTTTAATACACAAAATTTTACAATTCAATGAAAAAACAAGCTTTAATCAGTGTTTCAGACAAATCCGATTTGTTGGAATTTGCACAGTTCTTAGCAGAAAAAGGGTATGGATTATTATCGACCGGAGGGACATTCAAGCACTTGAAGGACAATGGAATCGAAGTAACCGAAGTGAAAGAGGTTACCGGATTTCCTGAAATTTTAGATGGACGGGTAAAATCATTGCATCCGGCTATTCATGGAGGAATCATGGCACGTCGTTCCGATGAAAATCATATAAAAACTTTACAAGAACATCAAATTAATCCTATCGATATTGTGGTGGTAAATTTATATCCGTTTTTTGCTAAAATGAATACCGGATTGTCCGAAGCTGAAATGATTGAATTCATTGATATAGGCGGACCTTCTATGTTGCGTTCTTCAGCAAAAAATTTTTATGACGTAACAGTGATAACAGAAGTTTCTGATTATAAAAAAATTCAGCAGGAAATTGAAGAAACAGGAAATACAACATTGGAAACCCGAAGAAATCTGGCTGGAAAAGTATTCAATTTAACAGCAGCTTATGACGCGGCAATTTCAACCTATATTTTGAATGAAGATTTTCCACATTATTTAGAATCTTCTTATGAAAAAGTAATGGATTTGCGTTATGGTGAAAATCCTCATCAAAAAGCAGCGTATTATGTGGATAAAACCCGAAACGGAGCAATGAAAGATTTTGAATATTTACAAGGAAAAGAATTGTCTTTTAATAATATTCGAGACATGGATTTGGCCTATAAAGTAGTTTCAGAATTTGAGGAAATTACCTGTTGTGCAGTGAAACATTCTACGCCTTGCGGTGTGGCGACCGGAAAAACAGTTGATGAAGCTTATCAGAAAACGTATGAATGTGATCCGGTTTCTATTTTTGGCGGAATCATTGCTTTTAATACTGAAGTTAATCATTCTACAGCAGAAGAATTGAATAAGATTTTCTTAGAAATTGTGATTGCACCTTCTTTCACAAAAGAAGCTATGGAAATTTTCAGTACCAAGAAAAATTTACGAATTATCAAAGTAAACAATAGAGTTTCAGACCGAGTCAGTTATGCTAAAGTTGACGGTGGATTATTAGTTCAAAGTGTGGATAATCAATTTTCGACCGACTTTAAAGTTGTAACAGAAAAACAACCGACAGAAAAGCAAATGACAGATTTAATATTTGCACAAAAAATTGTGAAATGGGTAAAATCTAATGCAATAGTGGTTGCAACTAACGGGCAAGCATTTGGAATAGGAGGAGGGCAAACCAATCGGATTTGGGCAGCACAACAAGCAATTGAAAGAGCAAAAAGAGTACAAACCGAAGAGTTGGTGTTGGCTTCTGATGCATTTTTCCCATTTCGAGATACAGTAGATTTCGCTGCGAATGAAGGAATTACTGCATTCATTCAGCCGGGAGGTTCACTAAAAGACCAAGAAAGTATTGAAGCTTGTAATGAACATGGAATTCCTATGGTTTTTACCGGAATGCGACATTTTCTACATTAAAAAATTTAACTGGATAAATCAGTCTTGCTGAGATTTCAAATTTTGGCAAGACTTTATTTTTTCTGCAAATGCAATAATATGTCCGTCCGGGTCGGCAAAATAACAAACTTTATCGCCCCAATCACGGTCTTTAGGAGAACTGATGAGTTGTGTGCCAACTTGTTTTGCATTTTCAAATTCGAGGTTCAAATCTTCCACCAACAAATAAAGTTCACATCTTGGAATTCCATTTCCGGACTGAGGATGAGGTGTTTTATTTGAAAGAATTTTAGCAATGCCATTATTGGGCATCAGACCCAATTTGCAGTTTTCTGAAAGCTGGAATTCAGTCATTCCCGGAACATCCAATTCCGGTTTTTTTCGGAACAAATGAGAATAAAATTCTGTACTTTTTTGTTGGTTTTCAACATATAAAATGATTTCGGTGTGCAGAATATGATTCATTTAGCAATGATTTTAATTGTAAAGATAATATAAACGGAACATTTTTTGACAATCAGTTACTTTTAAAAATTGTAGTTTTATTTTTTTTCTGCTGATGAAACATTATTTATTTTTTAGTACTATATTTTGTTTGTTTGGTATTTCCGTTTTTGCACAACCCGGTGCTTATTCTTATTTTAATTCAAATCCCAAAGATACAATTTTCACCAAAAATCAAATTACAGTACTCAATTCTTCAGGTGATACCATTGAAATCAGTGATTTTAAAAACGGAAAGATTCATGGAATTCAAAAATTATTTTTTAACAATTCAGAGCTTCGTTATAAGGCCGATTACAAAAATGGTTTATTGGACGGAAAAGCAGAAACTTTTCAGCAAAATCGAAAATTACCGGTAAAGATTGAGCATTATAAATCCATTCCGGCAGAAAATAAATCGGTTTTAAACGGACTTTCACAAGTCTTTGATTTTGAAGGGATTTTATTGGAAGAAATTCATTATAAAAATGGATTGAAAAACGGGAAATACAAACTGTTTCATCCCAACGGAAAATTAAAACAGGAAGGAACTTATCAGAATAATTTGGATACGGGACGAAAGAAAACTTATGATGCAAACGGTTTTATATTGAAAGATGAAAATTTCATCATAATCGATAATCCTGATTTTGTAAAATTGAATCCATCGAAATTATCGGAAGAAATTCCTGAAAAGCCAAAAAGTATTTCAAATGTTCCGGAGAAACTGTCAGTTTTAAACGGCAAGGTAAAATATTATTTTTCAGAAGGGAAAATTTCGCATGATTTGAATTTTAAAAATGGCTTAAAAGAAGGTTTGAACAAAGAATTTTATCAAAACCAAACGGGCAGCCCCAGGTCGGAAGTATATTTTAAAGAAGGCAAAGAGCACGGTTCTTTTGTGTATTACAGAATGGACGGAAATGTTGAAAAGAAAGGAATTTATTATGCCGAAATCAAGGTGGGCGACACGGTTTTGAAAAATATTTATGAGGGAGAAAATATCTTTTATCAGGAAAACGGAAAACGAAGCCGTTTGGAAAATTGGAAGAATTATAAGCGAAACGGTGTTTTTGAAACTTATGTATATCGAAGCGGAGAGTTGAGCACCCGAATGCATTTTGTAGATGATTTGAAATCCGGAAAAGAACAGTATTTTGATAAAAATGGTCAGATGACCTATGAAATGAATTATAAAATCAGTGAAATTGACGGACAAAAAGTATCTCAAAAATCGGGTCTGCAAACGACTTGGGAAAACGGCAGTTTAAAATCCACAGTGGAATGGGTAAATGACCAAATGCAGGGAATTTCAAAAGTGTTTTATCCGAACGGAAATATTGAAAAAATCACCTATTATAAAGACGGATTTCTGGATGGAACCTATCAGACGTTTTATGAAAACGGGCAGCTCAAACAGGATTTGATTTATTATATGAATCCGAAAACTAAAACGAGTGCATACATCAATTGGGGAAAATCTTATGATGAAAACGGAGATTTGAATACTGTGTTTTTTGGTGAAAAAAATGACAAAAAAACAGTAGAACAAAAATTCAAAAACGGGAATGAATTGAGTTTGGATGTAAATAATATTTTTAGAATTCAATATTCTGAAGTGAGCGGAAAAATTGAAGAAATTGAATTTTCTGCCGGACAATACACAGCCGTTTTGGGTTTTAGGTTTTTCTCAAACGGCAGTTTAAGAAGAATGAATTTTACCAATATGGGAAATCATTCCTTGATTACAAATTTTTCTTCAAACGGCGAATTGATTCAAGTTATGGATAGCACCGGGAAAAATATTGAAAGCGATGAATTAAAGAATACTGCCCAGAAAATTGCCCAACAATACAACTATTCCTGGATCGAAAATCCGCCGATTTCTATTTTGGAAAATAATGGAAATTCTGTTTTTGAATGGAATTATGCGAATAATAAACCATTTTTCAGAATTGAATTCAAAGATAGTTTACCCAATGGGAAATGGATACTTTTCAATCCGATTTCAAATGACAGTTTGTTTTTGGGTGAATTTAAAAAAGGAAAACCAATTGGAAAATGGACAAAAAAGCGAATGGACGGAAGTTTTGTTTATCAAAAGTTTTATGATGAAAGCTCTGTATTGATTGAAAATAAACAATATAATGAAGAAGGAAATTTGCAGGAACATAAAAAGAACAATTCACAGGGAAATAATGAATTGGAGATCATTTATTATTCAAACGGAAAAGTAAGAGATTGGCGCAATGCATTGACAAAAAGTTATATTCATTTCAGTGAAAATGGAGATACACTTTCGTATAATTTGCTTCAACCCGGAAAAGATTCGATTGTGATTCGGAGAGATTTTTTTGCAGGAAATAAAATCAGATTGGACGAAAAACAAAGCAGAATCAATGGCAACGGAATCAAAAGAATTTATTTTGAAGACGGAACATTGAGATTCTATCAGGAATTGAAAAATTGGAAAAGAGACGGAAATTATGAGGAATACAATGAATTTGGAAAACTGATTCGGAAAGGAAATTATAGTGCGGATAAGCGAGAAGGGAAGTGGATAAATTTTGATTCGGACGGAACCGAAAAAATAAGCTATTTTGAAAATGACGAATTGGTAATTCCTAATGAAAATCCGGAAAATGATTCATGTAAATGTTACGATACTTCATTGAACAAATCAAAAATAGGTTTTGCTAATTCTCTGAAATATCTATCAGACTATCAAATTGTTAAACAATACATACCCAAAACAATTATTCCGGTTGATGATTTTAATTATGAGAAAATCTTCTATCTCGGAAATAATTTCAACAGCGACCGAAATTACGGATATGCGCAATTCAGAATGTTGCCTTTGGCCGGATTTTCATTTTATTATCCGACGGCTGATTATCTGAAGTTTGATTTAATTCCCTGCCCGACTGATGGTTATGTGAATAATATGGAAGTTAGCATCAGTTATTCAAATTCGGAAAAATCAGTCAGTTATGCTTCTTTGTATCCGCGGAGAATTTCAGTGGAACTGATGAATAATCCATTGAAAGATTCAGAAATAAAAGGAAATTTCAAAGCGTATTTTGATACGGATGGAATGACGATTACAGAAAATGGAATTACTTCTCTGAATTTGAAAAAAGATAAAAATGCTTGTTTTTCAAAAGGATTGATCAATGATTTTATTCAAATTGAAGTTTTGGATGCAGAAATTCAAATTCAACCCAACCAGTTATTGAGTGTTGGAAATTTACCTTTGGAATCGTCGGAATTGTCTAAGTTCTATGGTTTAGAAATTCTAAAATCAAATATTGAATTTAAGTATATTGAAAACAATACAACCGTTTCAATTCGATCCACTAAAAATCAAATTTTGGCAGGTTCCAATTTTGTGGCAGGTAAAATTTCTTTAGAAGGAAAACGGCTGAATGATAATGAATTTCAATTGGAAAACGGCTTAAAGATTCGTCCTGAATCACTAAAAGAGATCTTTGAACAAAAAGGATTTTACCGGATTAAAACCGTGGTTTCTGATAATAATTTAACACTGCTGTTTTATGCTGAGAAATAAATTGTCCAATAGACTGCTGATTATCAGTTTTTTACTGAGTTTTTCAATGAGAGCTCAGTTTTACGATATTTATCAAAATCAATCGTATGAAATTTCAAACCGAGTGTTGAAACATCTTTCAGACAAAGAACATCACCCCGGAGAAATTGAAATTTTACAGCATAAAAATCAAGATGAAAATTCACAATGGAAAAAGATTGAAGAGGATTTATACCGTTTGGCGATTCAAAAAATCGACAGTGAATTTGAGTATTTCAAAATTCTAAATCGTTTGAAAACTCGTTCGGAAAATGCCGGTGAATTATTGCGTTTACGAAACAGAGAAGAACCCGGAAAAGCAAAATTAGACAGAATTACCATTGAACTAATCAGTCTTTCAAATGGCTTTGGTGTTTATTCGATCAATTTTCAATATGAGTTGCCGACACAAAGAAATGATTTTTTAGCCCTACCAATTTCCAACTATTTTCTTGCCGATTATAAAAGCGGAAAACTCACAGAAATTGGCGGAAACCCGGATTCAAAACAACAAATTGAATTGAAAAAATTGAGTTCTGCCGAATTGAAAAAGCTGTACCTGCTGCAGACCAAAAAATTATTTCCGAATGAAGTGGAACGAATTCAGAATCTGACATTTAACCCAAAAGATGATTCTGATTTTTTGACCAAAATCGACTTTTCGGAAGCAATTGTATTTCCTTATTTTAACGGATTGAGAATAGAATTTCCGAAATATTCAAATTCATCAAAAATGTTTGACGGAAAGAGTTTCAGGATTGTTTTGAATGAAATGGAAACCAAAGAATTGCTGAAAGTTTATCCCGAATTCAAAAAAGTTTTTGCCAAAGAATTAAAAATTCCAAGCCAAGAAAATATTGAGAAACTGAATAATGACAATAATTTTGATTTAAGCAAATTTAGTTCTGCACCAAAAGAATTGGAACTTTTGGGAATTTTAAATCCAAATTCTGAACTGAAAATGATGAAAATTGAAACCTATAGAAATCAATCTTCTTCAAATGAATTGATGAATACAAAATATTTCTACTTCAATGATTTCAAGAAATTAGACAGCATAATAATAAAAAATGAAAGAGAAGAAACTCTTTTTTCTGAAGCGTATTTTTATGACAAAAACAATGAATTAACTGCAATTTACAATCCAAAAGATGAAACAAAATTGAGGTTGTTTTCAAATAAAGGCTCAAATGGAAATAAAGAAAAAATAAAAATGTATGAATACAGAGATGCGTTGAGTAATCAATATTTGGAACTGTCGGTGATCCGGGAAATTACGGTTTTTAATGATTTGTATCGGTATTCTCAGGAAATTGAATTGGTTGGAGAACCAAAATATGAAAACAAAACCTATGTTCGGTTTTTGGACAATCATTCGTATTGTACAGAATATCTGTGTGTTTTGTATGATGAAAAAGGAAGGCTGATTGGTGTAAAAACAAATAAATATCAGACCATAGATGTGTTGGTCAATGAAAACAATCAGCCGTTGGAAGCTTATTTTGACAATGACAGAGACAAGTGTTTTTTCATTTATGATGAGAAAGGAAGAATAGAAAAATTCCAACCCATTTCATCAAACAGAAGTTCAGTTGTTTATGAATATCATGAGGATTCAAATCATCCTTTAACAATTTTTGAATCCAATCCGGAATTGAAGCATGAATATTTTTTTGAATTCAGAACACCTTAAAAAAAAACCTCATAAATTATCGACTTATGAGGTTTTTACTATTGTTATAAATTAACTTATAAATCAAACTTAACTCCTTGTGCTAAAGGTAGATTGGTTGTGTAATTTATAGTGTTTGTTTGTCTTCTCATATAAACTTTCCAAGCGTCAGAACCGGATTCGCGTCCGCCTCCCGTTTCTTTTTCTCCTCCGAAAGAACCTCCGATTTCAGCTCCGGATGTTCCAATGTTTACATTGGCAATTCCGCAGTCAGAACCGGCGACTGATAAGAATTTTTCAGCTTCACGTAAGTTATTAGTCATAATCGCAGAAGATAAACCTTGCATTACACCATTTTGAAGCTCAATTGCATTTTCAA
>JAQVDG010000066.1 GCA_028698395.1 Weeksellaceae bacterium | reverse complement strand
CCTTTGTCGCTATTGCGACAGGAAATTCGCCCGCAGCCCGCCCAAGCCCATAGCCTCGGTCGTTAGCAGTAATTTTAAAAACGACAGAACAAACAACAAAATGGACTATACGACATTTATAAAACAACTTGACACTTTGCTTGACATTCATCGTGATATGCAAAATAAATCACAGCACAATGATTTAAGTGACTTACCAAAAACTGAAAGACAGAGTTTGGTAACGAGAGCAATTTCAGCGACTCATAGAATTACTGGAACAAATTCAACATATAGCCAAGAAATAGAACGAATTATAAAAAATGACCCTCATTTGCATTTACACACTTCATCTGTACTTGGTGTTGTACTAGCTCTTCGTGACGACATCGCAGGTGGTTATATGCAAAATCTTGCTGAGTTAGTTCACGCAGACATATTTGCTGACTTTTTAGAAATGGCTCAACATCTTTGCGACAACAATTACAAAGACCCTTCCGCTGTATTAGCAGGTTCAACATTGGAAAGCCATTTAAAAAAATTAGCCATTAAAAATGCTATTCCCATTGACGTTAATGGCAGACCAGTTAAAGCGGACAAATTAAACGCAGACTTAGCAAAAGCAAATGTTTACACCGTGCTTGACCAAAAAAATGTGACAGCTTGGCTTGACCTAAGAAATAAAGCAGCTCACGGCAACTATGCAGAATACAATATTGACCAAGTAAAATTATTAATCGCAAGTATTCGTGACTTCATTTCAAGAATTCCAGCATAATAAAAAATAGAATATGGATTATAAAACAGGAGACAAAGTTCAACTCATTTCTGGTGGACCAGATATGACAGTAAAAGGCGTTCTCGGAACTGATGAACTAACAAAAATGGAAAATTTTGCACTTAAAAATAGTGGTGGCATTGATGGAGATGTTTATTGTCAATGGTTTAATGGGACCAAATTAGAAGGTGGAGTATTTAAACCAAAAATGTTAAAGAAATTATAGAAAAAAACTACTGCTAACACACGCCTATGGTCACAGGCTGGCTGATGTGCACTTAGCAGGTTTTGCTCCCGCATTCACTTTGTCGTTTCACGACAGTGAATGCTCCCGCAAACCGCCAAATGCCCATAGCCTCGGTCGTTATAAGTAATTTTAAAAAATGAAAAACAAAAAAAATGAAATCAAAACAACTAATATTATTTCTGTTTTTTCTTATATTCCAAAACTGCGTTATCTCACAGACTTTAGTTAAAATAGACAAGAGAATGTATGGACTGAATGGAAATGTTAACTCTCTGTCTGAGAATACGATGAAAATGACATATGATGAGAATTGGAATTTCTCCGTAGACACTGTTGAAACATATTCGATTATCTCCAATAGGTATTTTGACTCTGAAGGAATAATAACAAAAGTTGAATATATTATCAAAGACAGTATTAAAATTGGAAAAACAATCTTTAACTATAGCAACCCAGAATCAAAAATATTCTCATACCAATATGATCAAAATGGAGAAAAAATTGGTTTCACAGAATTTTTGTCAGTTAAAGATAACGTGACTAAAATCCGGACTGTTGACATAAAAACAAATAAAACGACTTCAAAAACATTTACTAAATTCAAAGACGGACAACCTCTTTGGCAAAAGTCTTTTGACACAAAAGCAAATATTTATACTGAGTTTATATACTATAGAAATAATATTGGTCAAGAAACAGAAATCAAAACTATATTCGGACCAAAAAAGGATTTGAAAGAAAGTACATTAAAAGTAAAGTATCTTGAATTTGACAAATTTGGAAATTGGACAAAAAGAGTTGAATATAATCCAACTAAAGAAAAATCATGTTTGTTAAAGACAAGGAAAATAATATATTACGAATAAAAAACTACTTATAACACACGCCTATGTTCACAGGCTGGCTGATGTGCACTTTGCGGGTTTTGCGCCTGCATTCACCTTGTCGCTGTGCGACTGCGAATACGCCCGCAAACCGCCCGTGCCCATAGCCTCGGTCGTTAGCGGTAATTTAAAAAAATGAAAAGGAACATTACTATATTACTATTCGTCTTAAACATTATTCCTTCATTTGGACAGAAAGGAGAATGTTTTTGTGACAAGGATACACTCATGAACAATGCGACAGTTTCCTGTGATACGACAACTTTTTCAAATGGTTCAAAAATGTATTGGCAGTTTAATTGCGACAGAATTTGGTTGACACTTGAAAATATAAAAAGAGAAAAATATATTATTGACGAATCAACGTCTGAATTGTATAATTTGACTTATAGACTAGGATTTCATTTAATAAAAGAGTACAAAAACACTTTATTGTTCAGAAGTGGTTGCCCAGCAAATGGTCCTTGTGTCCACACACTTATAGACAAAACAAACGGAAAGAAAATAAAAGAATTTAATCAACTTATTTGTATTAATACAGAGAATCAATCGGAGAATCCACACAAGTACGAATATGACTTTATTGTTTCACTCTCGACAAATTCAAACTATTTAATCGTTTATTTCGTCGACAGTAAGAAAACAATTAAAAAACCATTTCGAGAAAAACTGACCAGTGTAATTCCTCAGTCTCAGTTCGAGAAAATGACACTTAACAATAATATCTTGACAATTTATTATGAAGTTGATAATTGCGACAAATCAAAAACAATAACGATTGATTTAAAGAAATAAACTACCGCTAACACACGCCTATGCGCTTTGGGCGGCTAATGAGCTTCTGGCAGTCTTTGCGCCCGCATTTCCTTTGTCGCTATTGCGACAGGAAATTCGCCCGCAGCCCGCCCAAGCCCATAGCCTCGGTCGTTAGGGGCAGCCATAAAAAAATAAAAACAAACATATTATGAATTTATTTAGAAAAATATTTGGAGACAAAAACTCTAATGAAAAGGAAAATGAAATCTTATCTCAAGAACATTTTTTTGAACTTAAATATATCAAAGAACTTGTTGACAAATATAAAAAACCAACAATTCTTCTAAGACCACACAAAGCAAATCAACAAATAAGTAACAGTGAAAGCAAATTCGGAGGAATACCAAATCTTGAAAATTTCAATTCATATCCTTGCTGTTCAGAGTGTGAGACACCATTAAATTTTGTTTTTCAATTATACAAAAAGGATTTCCCGACTTTCTATTTTCCGGAAGAAACAAATTTATTTCAACTTTTTCGTTGTCCAAACAATGATTGCCCTGACGCATATTCAGAAAAATATGACCACAAGATGTTTACATATTATTCCAACTCGTCACCAATGACACAAAAAGAGTTGTTGAAGCCAAGTTGTAATTTAAAGGAATTAGAAATTGAGGTTCCAGACTGTTTTCTAAAACCTTTACATATGGATGACTTCCCGAATTATGACGACTTTAATGGAAATGATTTTACAATTATCGAAGAAAAATTTGGTGAAGATATCTCAGAAAAATTCATGGAGGAATATTGTGCCATTCAAAGAACTAAAATCGGAGGTTATCCCAGTTACACTCAATCACCTGAATATCCTGTATGTACCTGTGGGAAAACAAAAGAGTTTATATTTCAACTTTCAAGTGAAGACATGGAAGATGGTGTAGAGAATCCACCTCCAGCAGATATGTGGTCACCACATGGCATTATGATTGGCGATGTTGGAAATATATACTTTTACGTATGCAAATCATGTGGAAAAGAAACAATAGAAAGTAATTGGGATTGTTACTAAACAAACAAGATGACAAAACTGATGTAAAAACGAAATGGTAGCCCCTAACACACGCCTATGTTCACAGGCTGGCTGACGTGCACTTAGCGGGTTTTGCGCCCGCATTCACTTTGTCGCTGTGCGACAGCGAATACGCCCGCAAACCGCCCGTGCCCATAGCCTCGGTCGTTATGGCCAATTTTAGAAAAAAGAAAAAATGAGAAATGAAGCAACTGTAGAATTGAAATTAAAGCAGACAACACTTTACATATTACAGTCGGAGAGACAAAGACAAAAATAAATCTTTTCACACGCTCTTTCGACTTTAATAGGCCGTTTGACATTGAAAATAGCAACTTGAAAGGTAAATTGATAACTAGAAAGAACTTTAACCTTGGTCAGAGTAAGATTGAATATTTTTATTGAAAAATAATGATTATGAACACACGACAATTTTCTATTATA
Source organism: Weeksellaceae bacterium (assembly GCA_028698395.1). The sequence goes on along the minus strand of JAQVDG010000066.1, from coordinate 4,647 downwards.
TTTTATTCTATCATTGGAATCTGCATTTTGATAATTATAATCTCTTATACTTCATTTGACATATTAGAGGTTGCCGTTCCTTTTAATTGGACAATGAAATACTTTTCTCTGCCGATTCTTTTATTATCATTGCCTTTAAGTGGCTTCATTTATTTGACCTTTCTTCATAGTAAAGAACGAAAGAAATTTAATTCTAAAATAAGGGATAATCTCAGAAGCGTTTTCAGAATTATCACGTTGACTATAGGTTTAACAGCCATACTAGGAGGAACAACATTATCAACTATAATTCTAACAAACGCATATTTGGGCGACAACAAAGAGATAAATATACAAGCAAAAGTTGTTGATTATTATACTCTAAGAAGTAACAAAGCAGGAGTAGAACACTATATTAAAATTCAAGGCAAACAGCTTAACAAAATTGTTGACCTTAGAGTTGAACAACCATATCAAGTGGGACAGACATTCAACAAAACAATGAAAATTGGGAAATGGGGACTACTTTACTCGACAAAATAAAAACTGGCCATAACACACGCCTATGCGCTTTGGGCGGCTAATGTGCTTCTGGCAGTCTTTGCGCCCGCATTTTCTTTGTCGCTATTGCGACAGGAAATTCGCCCGCAGGCCGCCCAAGCCCATAGCCTCGGTCGTTGGCAGCAATCCGGAAAAAGGAAAAAATCCCTTTGAGTTACGAAGCTAACGACCAAAAATTGAATGCTGAAAATCAAAGATATATGTGGTCGTTAGTCAGAAGCCGAAAAAAAAATGACAGTGTAGCGATATTGAAGAGTTAGGCACAACTTAAAAACAACAACAATATATGACAAGTGAAAAGAGTTTAGACACTAATAGAACGGATTTGCTCACATCTTTTTCTAAATCAGCCTTGAGTATAGTTCCAATTGCAGGTCCATTTCTTTCTGAAATTGTTGGGACAATTATTCCTAACCAGCGAATTGATAGAATTATAGAATATATAAGAGAATTAGACAAAAGAATATCAAATATTCAAACAGAGCGACTAGAAGAATTGAGTAAAAATGAGGATTTTGTAGATTTAGCAGAGGAGGGTTTTATTCAAGCTTCAAGAGCTACAACAAGCGAGCGTAGACAATATATCGCTTCAATTATTGAAAATGGAATAAACAATGAGGCAATAAATTTCCTACAATCAAAATATCTATTGAAACTACTATCAGAACTAAATGATGTCGAAATCATTTGGTTATGGTCTTATGTGTATCCAGTTAAAGGAAGTTATGTTGAATTTAGAGACAAACATAAAAATGTCTTAACCCCGATAAGCTCGTACATTGGTGTAAATAAAGAAACTCAAAACAGTGCATCGATTCAAGATAGCTACAAAGAGCATTTAGAAAGACTTCAATTAATTGAAAGTAAGATTCTGTTTGACAGAAAAACAGGATCTCCATTGTTTGATAAATCTGATGGAAAACTAAAAAAATCAAATCGTAGACTAACATATCTTGGGAAATTGCTTCTTGAACAAATTGGTTTAATAAATGAAAAATAAAAGCAGGCCTAACATCATAGGACTCAAACTCCTGCTGGCGCAGATAAAGAAAACTATAGCACATGTGAAATAGATCACAAAATATAAAGCGGATATATGTGTAATTGCACATATATTTGATGTTGCCAGCAAGCCGAAAAAAGGAAAAAATCCCTTTGAGTTACGAAGATAAGACCAAATAGTAATTGCTGAAAAATCAAAGACTTATTTGGTTATTAGTCAAAAGCAAAAAGAATCAAGTGTAATAAAAAAACTATTTAAATCAATTTCTTTAATACAAATTAATAGTATAAACACAATAAAAAATAAAGTTATGAGGAAAATAACATTTTCAGTTCTATTAATTACTCTTTCTTCTATTAGTTTTTGTCAAATTACGACAACAAAAGTTGTAGAGAAAATTGAGTTGGCTAATAACACTACTTACGATAGTACTAAAAATTTCTTAGGATTAAATGTAAATAAGTACTTAGGACAAGAATTATATTTAAAAGGTAAAACCCGAGATCTTCGTGAATCTGGATATTCAGGTTTTTGTATTGATTACAGAAAAAGTATTGACGCTTACAGCAATACGTACAAAGCAATCAAACCTAAAGAAGAAAGATATTTGAAATTTGATTTGGGTGGAGGTAAATCAATATACGACTCTCTTGCAAATAAATATTTTACAGTTTTAGATATTATAAAACATCCAAAGTCTACGGAAATTGAGGTTATTTATGGTAGGAAATATTTTTTGAAGTTGATAGATAAATCAACACATGATACCATTTATTATGAATATGATAGTGAAGCTGAACATTTATTTCCATTTATCGTGGTTGGTTATTATGAAAAACTCAAAAAAGAAGAAATAGGGAAAGAGTTTATTTTTACATATTCAACGTTGAATGGCGCAAAGGACATTATAACAGGTATAGAAATTCCGCTAACGATAGGACAAAAATGGAAATGTATTGATATAACGATTGAGGAAGAGTATTTTAGTCTTTCTTACGTAATACAAAACAACAATGGACAAAAAACAACAGTCCCTGTAGAGACTTTTGAAAATAAAAGCTTTAAGGAAGTTTACTCAATATATGAAGCAAATAAATACATAAAAAAGTTTGGGAATGAAAACTTCAATTTAATATTACGCTGTAAATTAAAAATTGGAATGACCAAAGAAATGTGTAAACTCTCATGGGGTGAACCATTAAAAATAAACGCATCTATAACTTCAAATAAGAAATCAGAACAATGGGTTTACTCTAATGACTACTTAAATTTTGAAAATGGTATATTGACAGCGATCCAAAAAAATAAATAGTGTCTAATTCTGCATAACAGAAGTAATATAAAACATATTAAAATGGCTATTCAAGACTTTAGTTTAGTAATTGATATCTTAATATTGATTGCAGGAGGGTATCTAATATTTTTTAAAAGTTATTTTAAAGAGAAAGGAAAAAATTTGGCTACATTTGAAGACATCGAAGTAATAACAGAGAAAGTTGAAAATGTAAAAAAAGATTTTAATATTAAACTTGAAGGATTAAAATTTGAATTACAAAAAAATAATATAGCATATCAAATCAATTTATCAGAGCTCACAAAAATTCGATTCAAACGAATAGATAATCTATATGAAAATTTATTTGTTTTAAACAAATTCATTGATGAAGTTATGCTTGGTATTGATGCCTGTGAAGAGGAATATATCTTAAATGGACAAGATTTTATTAAAATATATAAACTTGCAGTTAAAAGCAGTATTAAATGTGACTTATATATAAATAATGAACTCAAACAAAATATTAGAAAAATTTTGAATAGTGCTTATTCAGCTTACATACGATATATTCACTTATACAATACAGACCCCGATATATTTAAAAACACCTCAAGAATAAAGGTATCGAATAATGAATTGACAGATATTTATAGCAAAAAAAATGATTTATTGATTGAAATTAAGAGTATAAGTGATACTAATAATAATTTATTAGAACAACTTATAAGCGAATTAAAAAAAGAGGTCATTTTAAAAGATATAGAATAAGGAAGCGAAGTAATTAAACTGATTGAATATAAGTATAAATAACGTTGCACAATTAATATAGTCAAAAACAACAAGTGTTGAAGTTCCTAATCGCCCCAAAAGCAAAAAAAGCCACAGCAAGTCCGTGTTTATTTATAGAAGTCTTGCAGTGGCTTTTATAGCTTTTTATAATAGGGCAGAGCGGTCACAGTCCATTGTTTTTTTAGCTCATACTACAAAATCCCCGCACTCCGAAAAATTAAAAAAAACAATGCACTGTGAAGAGTTAAATGCTTCGCATTGCCTCTACAATAGTCTCTCGTTTGCATTCTGAAATTTATCGAAAAATATTTACCAACTTTATATTGCAAATGTAAAATAATAACTATATTTGTTGCGTTATTAACCTCATTATTAATCTTAATTCTAATTATTTATGGCAACAAACACTGATGCTAGTCTCGCTAAAAACGTGACAAATTTTGAAACTCTCATTTCTGTAGTTATTTCTTTAGGTGCTACCTACAATCCTTCAAAGGACAGTCTTAAACTTCCTGCTTTGCAAACGCTACATTCCGCTGCAATCGATTCTAGTATTACATTAAAAAATGCAATAGCTGCAAACTCAACAGCTATCGATGATCGCGAACTAGCATTTAAGCCGACAGGTCCTTTATTTACCAAAGTAAACAATGCTTTGAAGGCTTCAAACTCAACCGTACAGGCAGACGAAACAGCTAAAACAATTTTCCGTAAGTTACAAGGCAAAAGAGCCAGTGCAAAATTCACAGAAGAACAAAAAGCTGCATTATTAGCCGAAGGAAAAGAAGTAAATCAAATTTCAACTTCTCAAATGGGCTACGATGACAGAGTAGAAAACTTTGAGAGTCTGATTTCATTCCTCCAAACAGTACCCGAGTACAATCCAAACGAAGAAGAACTTAAAATTGCCAGTGGTTTGACCCCCTATTTATTGGACAGTTTTAACTAAAAGGTTTGAGACAAAAGTTAGTCTCGTTTGTGTATTTTTCTTTTTCTGACCCCAAGCAAATTTAGCTTCAGCTTCCGTACTTGTCAAGGG
>JAQVDG010000065.1 GCA_028698395.1 Weeksellaceae bacterium | reverse complement strand
CAAACTCAAACGGTCTGAGCCAATCAAATAAACATAATTTGTATTGTCTTTATGCAAATCATCTACCCGGCCAATCATATCAATATTTAAATTGGCAACCGTATTTTCTAATGGAAAAACCGGTTGCATATCAGTATAAAATCGAGAGCCTAAAAGTCCTAATTCTTCTGCTGTTACATGAAGAAATAAGATTGAACGTTTCGGTCGGAATCCATCTTTTTCTGCTTGTTTAAATGCTTTTGCAATTTCCAAAACCGCTACACTTCCCGAACCGTCATCATCAGCTCCGTTATAAATTTTTCCGTTTTTTATTCCTTCATGGTCATAATGAGCTGAAATCACTAAAATCTCATCCGGTTTTTCACTTCCCAAAATAAATCCCATAACATTCTCGGTTTCCTTTTTTATACGCGGAAAAGTATTGGGTGGAATAGTTTGAAAATAATTTGTTACAAAAGGACTTTCGGGTGATGAAATCCCAATTTCTTTATAAAAATCACGAATATAAACTGCAGCTTTCTTTTGTCCTTCTTCACCAGTCATTCTTCCTTCAAATTCATCGGATGCGAAAATATACAAATGAGTTTTAAGTGCTTTTGATGTGATTTTCTGGATGTATTGCGGTAATACCTTGTCGTAATCTTCTGAAGAATAAGTCTTTTGAGATAAACAAGATGCTAAAGTCAAAAGAATAATGAAGCTGATTAAATTATTTTTTTTCATGTTTTTAAGATTTATTGAGTATTTTCCGGATTTAAACGAATTTCTGACATAATTCGCATAGACCAATCAACGAATTTCCGAGTATCTTCCATTGTCATTTTATCGGCGATTGTCTGAGTTTTTTCTTGAAATTCTTCTATTTTATACGAAACCGCTTGTTCTGATTTTTCTTCTGAATTTTTAATTTCTTCTATTAAAAGAAGAAATTCATAAGCATAATCCTGCACTTCAGAATTACTAAAGTTCGGCATTTTATACTTTTGTTCCAGCTGTTTTCGATTTTCTTCTTGTGTAAGTTCTTTAGAAGAAGTACATTGAAGTACAAAAAAACTTACCCAAAAAAGAAAAACAACCTTTTTCATCTTTTTAGATTATTCACTTAGAGTCGCAGCAGGAAGTTGTGAAGCCCATTTATTCCAAGTTGTAACATCTTCCGGATCCATGGTTTTCACTATTTCATTTGCTTTTTTTGACCATTCTACGGATTGTTCCAATAAATGTTCGATTTTTTCAGAATCATTTGAATTAGCAACTTCCATTACATGATTAAAAAAATTAGCATATTCTTCTGCAAATTGTTGCACATACTGATCTTTAAATTCAGGAATATCATTAATGGTAACCACCATTGTTTTCATATCATTGTGATCAATAGCATCCTTGTTTTCCAAAATAATTTTAGATGTATTCGTTATTTGTTCTGCATCAGATTCTTTTGATTTTTTAGTACAAGAAATAGCAAAAACCAAATTTGCCAAAGCAATGAAATAGGTTATTTTTTTCATGAAATTAGATTTATTAATTAAACAAAAATAGAAAATTCGGCAGAAAGAAAAAATATATTTTTAGTACCAAAAATCCATAACAAAATGTTTATCGCTTTTTAGGATGAAATAAAATGAATTTTCAAAATCAAGAACAAGCTATTTAAAAAATTAATTCAATTCGGTTTTTTAATAATTATCTCTTATAAATTCTAATAAAACTTGAGATTTCTGTCGGATTTGCCAATTTTCACGTTGATAATGATTATTCATTAAACTAAAAATCAGTGTTTTTCCGGATTTTGTAATTAAATATCCGCTCAGGCAATAATTATTGGACAACGTTCCGGATTTAGCATAAACATAGGGTGTTTTTCCACCATAATTGGATTTTAAAGTTCCTGTTTTCCCTCCTATTGCAAAAATATTGAATAAGCGTTCTTTGGGAAATTCCGTATATAATCTTTCTAAAATATAAACCATGTCTCTTGGTGAAAACAAATTATATCGGGACAAGCCTGAACCATCCACCCAGACCGGGTCATCAGGTATTCCAATTAAATGTTTTGTTTTTATGTAATTAATGGCTTTTTCAGTACTTATTGTTTTTGAAATCTGAGAAGAAACCATCAATAAAATCTGTTCTGCCAAAAAATTATCACTTACTTCCATCATGCGTTTGTAAACCAAATCAGAAGGTAAACTGAATAAAGTCTGTGCATTTTTGCCTAATTCTTTATCGGTTAAAAAGACTTCTTTCCCGACTGCTTCGGACAACATTTGCCGAATTAATTCATCTTTTACAACAAACGGAACTTTTGTATTGGCTCCATTTCGTGAGCCGATAGTAAATTTATTGTCATAATATTCCCGACTAAACAAAGTTTCTTCATAACGAACAGAATCTGCTAAAGTCAAAGGAAAAGCAGAAAGTCCACCTTTTCCTTTTTTTACAATTGCAGTATTTCCATACATAGGAAATTCACTTCTTTCTGCCGAATAATGTTTTTCATAATCTTCCCACGACCAGCCCAAACCCATTCTTGGTCCTTCAAATTTCCCCCAATGTAAATAAATATCACCTTCTTCCTCTTTTAAAAAATCTAAAACCCGATGAACTGATTTAAATTCCGGATGCAAAAAAGTCGGATCACCCAAACCTTCCATATATAAATCACCGTTTATCCGCTCATAGCGAAGTGCCGGAATGGAATCAGGTAAAACTTTTAGAGCAGCATATAGAGATACAATTTTAACATTAGAAGCCGGTGTAAAGTATTTAGCTCCATTATAATCCACTAAAATTTCTTTAGTTTCCGGGTCAAATAAATAAAATCCGGTAAATTGATTTTTGTAAAAATCCGATTCCAAATGAGCAATTATTTTATCTTCTTGTGCCTGAACGATAAAAGAAAATACTAGTAAAATCCCGAATAATCTGAAACTCATTATTTTTTATTTATTTGTATAGGTGAAACGGGAACTGAAATCGAAATATTATGTTTCCCCAAAATATCTATGGTTTGTTTATATAATTTAAAATACGTGTCCCAATATTCTTCTCTTTTCACAAAAGAACGAACTGCCATCTCGATTCTTAAATCAGAGAATTTTAAAACTTCTACTGTAATCGGTTTATCTTTTATGATGGATGGTTCATTTTTCAGCATCGCATACAAAGCGTCGATTGTTATATCCAAATCTTCGGTATAAGGCAATCCGATGTTAATATCCAAACGACGAGTCGGTTTAATGGAATAATTTTTAATTGGATTATTCAAAAGACTTGAATTTGGTAAAGTAACCACTTGCTGGTTATCCGTTACTATAGACGTATATAAAATACTAATAGTTTCTACAGAACCGCTTTGTCCTAAAGCTTCTATATAATCACCAACCTTAAAAGGTTTAAAGAAAATAATCAGTAAACCACCGGCAAAATTCGACAAACTTCCTTGTAAAGACAAACCTACACCGGCTGCCAATCCTGCTAATACAGCTGCTAAAGAAGTTACTTTTACACCTACTGTACTGATGGCTGTCAGAATAATTATTAATTTAAATAAGAAATCAAGTAAAGGAATGATAAATTCACGAATAGTTGGCTCTACATTTCGTTTGATCATTCTTTTACGAATGATTTTTTTTAGAAAGGATGCAAGCCACAATCCTAAAATAAAAATAATAAACGCTAATCCGATTTGTACAACCAAACGGGTTGCATCCTCTAAAATCCATTCAAATTTCCCTAAATTCATATTTATTGCTTTTAATAGTGCAAAAGTAAAGTTTTAAATCACAGTCAAAAGAAACCAAATTCATAATATTCTCTAAAAAAGCCTAAAAAATACCTAAGTATAGGTATTTTCTTTGATTTTAATTTTTTATATTTTTGTTGAAACGTTGAAGGGCAAATTATTTTGAACCTCATTCAAAATAACCTTTCTAATTAACCTCGTGAAATGGCACTCTTTTTTTAGAGAGTGCCGTTTTTTTATTTTTAAACTTGTTAAATAAGAAACATCTTTATCTTTGCACCGATGAAATTTGAGATTCAATCCAAAGACACCCATTCCAAAGCCCGAGCGGGACTACTTACAACAGCTCATGGAAGCATAGAAACACCGATTTTCATGCCGGTTGGAACCGTTGCCAGTGTAAAATCAGTACACCAAAGGGAATTGAAAGAAGACATTAAAGCTCAAATTATTTTAGGCAATACTTATCATTTATATTTACGTCCCGGCACTGAAATTCTTCATCAGGCAGGCGGATTACATAAATTTATGAATTGGGAAAAACCTATTTTAACAGATAGTGGCGGATTTCAAGTATATTCTTTAGCAACAAGTCGGAAAAAATCTGAAAATGGCGTCCGATTCAAATCGCATATTGACGGTTCTTATCATTTAGTTACACCGGAAAAATCCATGGAGATTCAACGTTATATCGGAGCAGATACCCTCATGGCATTTGATGAATTAACCGGAATTCCGGCTGAATATCATGATGCGAAACGTGCTATGGAAATTACCCATAAATGGTTGGAACGTTGCCGGAATTGGTTAAATGAAAATCCTGAATTATATGGTTATAAACAAACTTTATATCCTATTGTTCAAGGAAATTCTTTCCATGATTTACGAAAAGAATCTGCACACTATATAACTGATTTTAATGCGGATGGAAATGCAATCGGCGGATTAAGCGTAGGTGAACCGGAAGAAGTCATGTATGAAATTACCGATTTGGTTACCGATATACTTCCACAAGAAAAACCTCGTTATTTGATGGGAGTCGGAACACCTTGGAATATTTTGGAGTGCATTGCGCTTGGTATTGACCAATTTGATTGTGTAATGCCAACTCGAAATGCCCGAAATGGAATGATTTTCACTTGGAACGGTGTGATGAATCTGAAAAACGCCAAATGGAAAGATGATTTTTCTGCTTTGGATGAATCCGGAAAGAGCTTTGTGGATAAGGAGTATTCCAAAGCTTATGTCCGGCATTTATTTGCTGCAGAAGAATATTTAGGGAAGCAAATTGCTTCAGTTCATAATCTGGCTTTTTATCTGGATTTGGTACAAACCGCAAGAAAGCATATTTTAGACGGAGATTTTGCCGAATGGAAAAATCGAATTTTACCCCAATTAAAACAACGATTATAATTGAAAATTTTCGATAAATATATTGCCCGAAATTTCATCAGCACCTTTTTTTTCATGGTGATTATTCTTTCTACTATTGCAGTAGTGATTGATTTGAGTCAGAAATTAGGCCGAATCGAAGATCGCGGTTCTACTCCAATGGAAGCTTTAGTTTTATTTTATCCGTATTGGGCAATTTGGTTGGTCAATACATTTTTACCGGTAGCAGTTTTTATTTCGGTTATTTATTTTACTTCACGATTAACTATGCAAACCGAAATTGTGGCAGCTCAAGCGGGCGGAATCAGTTTTCACAGAATTGCAAAACCTTATTTAATCGTTGCTTCTGCAATTGCTTTGACAGCACTTTTTGTGAATAATTTTGCTCTTCCGTGGGCGAATATTAAGAAAAATAAATACCAATTTGAGTATTTGTTGAGCAACACAAAAAACCGGGAATATTACGAACGTCAAAAAATATCTTCTCGAATTTCACCTAATGAATACATCTTTGCACTGAATTATGACCGAATTCAAAAACGTGGAAATAATTTTTTGTATCAAAAATTTGAAAATGATACTTTAGTTAAACAAATCAGTGCGAGTTCATTTAATTGGGATTCAAAAGATTCGGTTTATGTACTTCGCAATGTTTATATCCGGAAAGTTGAATCAGAATTCATAGACAGCTTGGGTTATGAAACAACTTATAAAACTCAATTTGCTTCTACACCCGATGAAATTCTTCCCGAAGGTTATGTGGCCGAAACTATGAATTCCATTGAGTTAAAACAATTCATAGAAAAACAACGATTCAAAGGTTCTGCCAGTATTAATGCGTATTTAAATGAATTTTACCAACGAAATAGTACGCCTTTTTCTACTTTTATTTTGACAATTTTGGCTTTATCAATTTCTTCTCAAAAGAAACGAGGTGGTATTGGATTAAATCTGGCTTTAGGGATTTTAATGGCATTTATTTACATTTTTTTCAATCAAATTTCATTGACTTATTCCGCACAAGGCTATGTTTCTCCGTTTGTTGCTGCTTGGGGACCAAATTTCATATTTGGGATTCTTACTGCATTTTTCTATTTTAAACGAGCAAGAACTTAAAAAAAACAAGTTGAAAATCAAGCTAAATATAAGTCGATCAAGCCTTCCGGCGTTTCCACTTTAATGAATTTCTCTGTTTTATTTACTTCCAAAATCCATTCATCCACTACCGGAATCAGAATTTCTTTTCCATTGTAGTCTATTTCAAATAAAGCCTGAATGCCGCTATCATTAACGTTTTTTATACTACCGATTTCTCCTTTTTGTGCATCTATTACTTTATAACCGATGATGTCGTGGTAATAAAAATCAGTTCCATCCAATTCCGGAAGTGTTTCCAAGGGCAAATAAAGAGAACGATTAATGAGTTTTTCAGATTCTTCTGCTGAAATATCTTCAAATTTCACCAATAATTTATTTTTGGAGTGAGGACCAATTGTTTCAAAGAAAAAAGGAACCAGTATTCCATTTGTTTCAATGAATACTGATTCCATATTTTCGTATAATTCAGGATTATCTGTTTCCAAATGCACGATAAGATTGCCTTTAAAACCGTGTTTTTTTGTGATTTTACCTAAGTAATAGCAATCGTTTTTTTGCATTTTTGCACAAACTTGAATTATTCTTCAGTTGCTGCTTCTTCTGCAGGAGCTTCTCCTTCTGTTGGTTCTTCGGTTGCTACCTCTTCAGTTGTTACTTCAACTTCTTCTTCAACTGGAGCTTCTTCAACTGCTATCCGAGCTTCTGCTTTTTTCTTTTCAGCTTCCAAAGCACTTGCTTTAGCATCTTCTTTGGCTTTTGCTAAGCCCTCTTTTTTACTTTGAACCGCATTGGCTCTTTCATCTAACCAAGCGTTAAAACGGTTTTCTGCTTCTTCTTCAGAAAAAGCACCTTTTGCTACACCACCCAATAAGTGTTTTTTCATCAAAGCCCCTTTGTAAGAAAGAATATTTCTTACTGTATTACTTGGTTCAGCACCTGTCATTAACCAATGAACGGCTCTGTCTAAATCCAAATCAATAATTGCGGGGTTTGTAATCGGGTTATAAGTACCAATTTTTTCGATGAAGCGACCATCTCTTTTTGCTCTTGAGTCAGCTATTACAATGTGAAAGAATGGTTTTCCTTTTCTTCCGTGTCTTTGTAATCTAATTCTTGTTGCCATTTAATTATATGTATTTGTGGGAACTCTGTCCCGGTTAATTACATTTTGAGGGTGCAAATATAGTATTTCCGAATGAAACAACAAGCTAATTTTAATTATTTTTAGCGAGTTAACTTATTACAAAAATTCTTGTTTTGTATGATTTGGAAATTCCTAAAATAAATAAAACGGGCTTTTAAACCCGTTTTATTTATTATTTATGAAATTTTCTTATTTCTACAAATTCCTTGGATTAGAATCGTCAATAGAATAATATTCAATTACATCATTGTAATTTGAATAATCTACTTGCGCTAATTTTCCGCCATAGTCTGCAGGTATCAATAAAACCCGAAATGTTTTGTTGATGACATAGGATGTATTTGTTAAGTCAAAAGTTCCCCCGGCATAAATAACAAAATCATAACGGGAAAAATCATAATTGTAATCCACTTCATGTCCGTCATTTAGATAAAATGTGATTGGAATTTGCTGCCAAATCGGAAAGCCATCATTGGTTTCTCCTACTTTCATGTACATCAAAAGCATGTCGGTTGAATACATTGGATTGTAAAAAGTTTTTGAAATCTGCCATGTATTATTTATAAATTGAAAATTTTCATTTTTAATATCATAAGCAACAGGATAAGTGTCATAATCGACATAAACTATGTCGTCATTAGAGCGACAGCTAAAAGTTGCAAAAGCAAAAATTACAACTAAAAAAAGTGAGGTTAATTTTTTCATAAATTTAATTTTTAAAAGTTTTTCTATTTCCATTGTCAATTAATATTCCAAAAGTAGAAGAATTTATTTAAAATTTCATTACTGATTTTTTCATAAGTCTAAATTCCTTGTTTTTTTAACTGAAAATATTCTTTTATACTATTTTAAGGATCTACATTTATATTTATTTTTACTGAACGAAAGTATTTAACACTGTGTAAATTATCAAGTGTTTTTTGAATTAATTCTTTACTAGTAGTAGGTGATGATTTTTCCGGAATTTTAATTAACACAATTTGAATAAATTGGTTTCTGATTCTTGAAATTACCGGTGCTTCGGGACCTAATAAATGTTTATCATCAAAATAAGGGCGTAATAATTTAACAAATTCTTTGGCTGCTTTTTCAGTTTTTTCTTGTTGAGTATGTTTAAAAGTTAACTGAATCAAACGTAAAAAAGGCGGATATAGAAACGATTTTCTTTCGTACAAAATATCTTTTGCATTTTTTTCATAATCGTACCGGCTGATATTTTGTAAAACCTGATGATCCGGTGCATAAGTTTGAATTAAAACTTTTCCCTGTTCTTTTCTTCTCCCTGCACGTCCCGCTACTTGTGTCAACAATTGAAAAGCCTTTTCATGCGCACGAAAATCCGGAAAATTAAGTAAAGTATCTGCTCGAATCACTCCTACTAAACCAATATTTGAGAAATCTAATCCTTTTGCCAATATCTGTGTTCCGACTAA
>JAQVDG010000064.1 GCA_028698395.1 Weeksellaceae bacterium | reverse complement strand
TATGGCTTTCCACGAGTTTTGATAATATGCCTGTCGAGTGATACCAAACCAAGAACATAGCTTGGCAAATCCTATATTCTGAAAGTTGTTTTTCATTTCTTCGATGGTTTGGTATTGTACTTTTTTCGGATAGGAATATTAAATTCTTTTTCTGCAATGTCAACCATTGTAGAAAAAGCAATAGCTTTTAATTCAGCATCTTTTAGCTGATTTTCAAGCTCTGCTATTCTCTTTTTCAATTGAAGTATTTCAAAATCTTCGATTGTTTTATCTTCTGCTTTTACTTTTTTAGCCATAACTGTATCAGTATTATTGGCTGTAAAATTAGGTCTTCTGGTTTTAACAGAACTATCGTAACCTAATTGACGCATCCAACGAAGTAGCTGACCGTGTTCTTCTTCCTGTCCGGTATATTTTTCCCAAATTTCACGTTTAGTACAGCCCGAACTCAAAAACTCCTGAAGGATGTGATGTTTTTCCGAATCACTAAAATACTTATTCGGTTTTTTGATGATAATTTTTCCAGTTTTTTGTCCTGAAATGAATTTACTTTTTTTGTCCATTTTTACACGTTTGGGTGTAAACCTATTTTAGGACAAGACATTTTTAAAAAATGTGCGTTGGGAAAAAATAAAAATACAGAAGCGTTGGCTTTTGGGTCGGCTGTCTGAATGTTCACTTTTTCTGTCCTTTTTTTCTGTTTCATTATTTCTGTCATTTGTACTCTGTTCGTTCTTTAGGCTTGCAGGTAACGTTTCGAGGCTTTGCGAAGGAGCGGATTAGAAAGACTGACCTTTCAATTTAGCACAGAAGTAGCAAAACCATTTTTTCTATTTGCTAATTTACAGTTTAAAAGCAAATAAAAAATGATTTTGCGGATTAAATGCACAAACCTTGAATTAACCACTTAACCCGCTCTTTTGCAAAATCTTTGTTATCTGTCGTTCTTTTTTTCGTTCGTTTATTTATTTGTCAGTTCAAAAGTTTGTTCTAAATTTGTAACCAATGTCTAATGTTGTATAATTTGGTTATGAGTGAATATTTAACTATTTCAGAAACAGCAAAATTGCTGAATAAAAGTACAAAAACTTTACGTAGATGGGACGAAGAAGGTAAACTTTCTGCTGTTCGTGAACCGATGAGTAATTATCGGGTTTATCGGAAAGATGAAGTAGAAACTTTGTTTGCTGATTTTTTAAAAACTGACATTGCGGAAACGGCTTCCAATTATGTTGAACCCAATCACGAGTACAAAGTCTTGGAATTATTTGCAGGAGCAGGTGGCTTAGCTGTCGGAATGGAAAAGGCTGGTTTGAAATGTGTTGCTCTTAACGAAATAGACAAATTTGCTTGTGCAACGTTACGAAAAAATCGTCCGAATTGGAATGTTTTAGAAGGCGATATTAAAGATTTTGATTTCTCGGAATACAACGGAAAAGTTGATGTTGTTACTGGCGGATTTCCTTGTCAGGCATTCAGTTATGCAGGTAAAAAATTGGGTTTAGCAGATGCTCGTGGAACGCTTTTTTATGAATTTGCAAGAGTGGTAAAAGAAGTCAATCCACCGATTTGTATAGGCGAAAATGTCCGTGGTTTGTTGAGTCACGACAATGGGAAAACTTTACAGGGAATGATTTCTATTTTAGACGAAATTGGTTACAATGTAGTTCCTGTCGAAGTTTTGAAAGCCATACATTATAAAGTTCCACAAAAGCGTGAACGCTTGATTTTGGTCGGAATAAGAAAAGATATTGAAGTAAAATACGAATATCCAAAACCTTACAAGAAAATTTACAACTTAAAAGATGCATTGAAAAAAGGCGAGTTGTACGATTGTAATGTTCCAAAATCAGACGGTGCAAAATATCCACAAAGTAAAAAAGAAGTGTTGGATTTGGTACCTCCAAAAGGTTATTGGCGAGATTTGCCTTTGGAAATTCAAAAGGAATTTATGGGTGGAAGTTTTTATTTAGGAGGTGGAAAAACCGGAATGGCAAGAAGAATTGGTTGGGACGAACCTTGCCTGACTTTGACTTGCAGTCCTGCCCAAAAACAAACAGAACGTTGCCATCCTGACGAAACTCGACCGTTTACAGTTCGTGAATATGCAAGAATACAGACTTTTCCCGATAAATGGGAATTTTCGGGTTCATTGGCACAACAGTATAAACAAATCGGAAATGCCGTTCCCGTCAATTTAGGTCGTGAAGTGGGTTACTCGATTGTAAAGTTTTTGAACGAATATTATAGTTTATCAAATCCTAAATAATAGCTGTAATTCTCAAACGTAATTTGGTCGAGAATAGAGCGTTTTGATTTTTCGATTTCGGAAGTAATTTCTTCCAAAGCCGAACTTTCTTTTATTTTATCTTCTTTTTCTATGGATTTCAAATAATCTTTAATAGCTTTTGGTAATGCTTTGTATAGTTGGAAAAGTGCATCATTCTGTCCCGAAAGCAAAGAATAAAACTGGTCTCCCGAAATTTTAAAAACTCTTGAATGGCTGTATTCTTTTCCATTGATTTCGCCTTTCCAATGTTCGTTAAAACTTCCTTTCGCTAAAATTTGTACCCAATAACATTTTGCTTTTTTGTAGTCGTCCGCATAACGAGCCAATTTTTGAAACAGGGCTTCTGCCGAACTGCTATTCATTGTGTTATGTTTGTTCTTGATGTCTGCAAAAAGTGTATCATCATTTGCTTTGATATCAAAACCGCTTAAATTCCCAACTTCAAAACCTTTTATTCCACCTAAAATTTGCTCGTGAAATGTTCCGATTGAGTTATTTATGGATTTATCAATTTGACGAAGAATTTCCGATTGTATCAAATCGTCTTCGTTGATATCGTTGAATTTAGCGTCAAAGGTAAGTTTGATTGTATCAACTTTGTTGGTGTAGAAACTCCTTTTTGAAATGTTGTTTTTAGCTCGTAAATATGATTTGTGCAAATTTTCAATGCAGTTCAACAAATGTTCGTCCGAGATAAAGTTTACATATTTGTTCGCCATTACATTTCATCATTAAAATTCGGTTGCTAAATTATGAAATTTAGTTTAATATTTCTGTCTGTTGATTTTTGCGGTGTCGCTTTAGAATGACAGATAACGGTTTGGGGCTTGGCGTTCGGGCGGGCTTTTTAGCACAAATGTTTATTCGGAGAACTAAACTTTCATTAACCCCAAAACTGTCTGTGGAGCACGAAATCCCGCCTTTTGCAAATCTGCTGTTAGCGGTTCGTTGTTTTTCTTTCATACTTTACACTTTATTTTTTTCGTCTAACCAAACTGATTGGTACGCTTTGGTCAGGTCGTCTTCATTCATATATTTTTTGACATTCTGATGAATTTGTAATTCGTAACCAAATGGGTCTAAACAGGTGAAAATTCTATCGCCCCATAATTCTTCCATTGGTTCCATAGTAATCTCACATTTTTCAGAAATACAAAGTTCATATGCAAAGTCTAAGTCAGCAACGTTAAATGAAATTTTTGTCCCAAGTCCACGAGGTCCTTCTTGAATTGCACTTTCACGAGGTGTCATTGGGTATGGAAGTCCTTTTAACCTTGCTACAATCAAAATATGACCACCGTATTCTAAAAAACAAATTAAAGTTTCGTTTAATTCTCCTGGAACAGAATAAGTGTTCTTAAATCCAAATTTCCCGTAGAATTCAATTGCTCTGTCCACGTCACTTACTCTGAATGCGGTGTGCATAAATGGGGTAAATGTTTTATTGTCTTCTTTTTCTGCCATTTTATTGTTTTTAATTTTCATCACTATTTCTTATTTAAATGTTGAGCGACAAAATTACAATTTATTTCTTTTGAGAATTCTCTATATACTTTTTTGTATATAAAGAAATCGGATGTAAGTTGCTTGTTTATAAGGTTTTAATATTTTATTATACTCAATCAATTCCAGTTTCTTTCATCAGGAAAGTACCATATTCTGATAATTGGTCAATAATTGGCAACGCTTTTTTTGCCTTTTCGGTAAGTTGATACTCCACCCGAGGCGGTTTTTCTAAAAATGACTGCCGTGTAAGCATATTTTTATTTTCCAATTCCCGTAAGTTACTAAATAGCATTTTGTCAGAAATATGAGGAATAGCTTTTTTCAAATCGCCATAGCGAACCGAACCGTTCCGAAGGCACAATAGAATTGGAATTTTCCAAGTTCCTCCTATGTGTGCCATAGCAAACTCAATAGAGTTATAATATATTCTGTTGTCGTATAGAAATTCTTTCATAAAGTCACCACGAAAATCAGGATTTTACTAAATCTTTTCATTGGCATAGCTCATTGGCATAGCGTCAAGTCGTTGTTGGTTTTTGTAGGAGGGTGTGTTACAATGACTGCTAACGTCCCGCCTATTGCCAATACGATGTTAGCGGTTCGTTGTTATTCTTTCGGTCAATGTTTTTATCACGTTATCCCAATATTTTTTCGTTTCTTCTCTTTGTTTTTCGTCTAATAATTTCTCAATGTGAAAAGCAATAGTCGTTTTGTCTTTGTTTGCAATTACTCGCATTTGAAGGGTTGCTTGGTTTGTCCAATCTTTTAGCTTCCATTTTGTCCTTATATGCGATAAGTTTTTTAACGTTGAAAATTCTTTGTCAGCACCGTTCAGCCAAAGTTTTTCTCCATTAGTTGAAAACAAAAAGTCCCAAACTTCGGTTACACTTAATGGAATACTTTTTCTAATTCCAAATTGCCAACCGGTGTCCTTTGTCTCTCCAATAGTTCTTTTTTCCATACGTCAAAATTATTCGGGAATAAATGCAGTTGCATCAATTTCAACTAAAAAGTCAGGATTTGCCAAACCTGCTACAATGAGAACAGAAATTACAGGTGGGTTTGTCTGGTTGCCAAAAAACTTTTGAGAAGTTTGAAAAGCACCATACAAATTTTGTCCCTGAACAACATAAATGGAAAGTTTTACAAGATTGTCAAAAGTTGCACCACAAGCCGAAAGGGCAGTTTGTAAATTCTTCATTACTTGTTCGGTCTGTCGGGCAATGTCGCCCTTGCCAATTATTTCCCGATTTTCATTTACGGAATTTTGTCCTCCAATGTAAATTGTCTTGCCGTTTCCCTGTGTCGTTATTATTTGTGAAAAGGCAGGATTTTTGGAAAGTCCGTCAGGATTGATATGTTCTATTTGTCCATTCATTTTGTCCATTATTTAATGTTGGTGTTGTGTCGTTCTACAATGACCGCTAACGTTTTGGCGGCTTGATGCAGGGCGGTTTTTACCAATAAATGTTGATACGAAGATAATGCTTTTTCTTACCGAAAATGTTCAATCGAAGCGATTTACCCGCCTTGCGTTCAAACCGCTTGTTACAGGCTGCCGTATTGTCTTACGTGTTTTTAATTCTTGTATGTTCTGTATTTTGCTGTCGTGTCGGCTGTGAGGTGCAGGTTTTAAAATTTTTAGAAAGGGAGGGGAAAATAATTTTTTAGGGTAGGTTGTGTAAGCTCTTCTCGCATTTTGGCTTTAGCGTGGCTTTGTGCGAATGCGAGATGTGCTTACACGGTGTGTTGGATTACATATAAATCACTTTTACTTTAATTGTCTTATTTTGGGTCAATTCAAAACTTGCTTTTTTAAAATTCGGTCTGTTGGTTAATCCTATTGAAGTATAATTTGAAAATCCAATTCCTTCTTTTGGTAAAATCAATCCCTTGTCAATCTTTCCGTTAATATTTTCATCGTGCAAAATGTTTACTGCATAACTGCCTTTTGGCAAATTTGAAAATGTACATTGAGATTTTCCATTTATAATACTTGCTTTTTCCATTTTAAAGTAATTTTTATAATGTTCATCAGGAATAGAACCGTCTTTGTTGTACAATGTTATTTGAACAGTTCCTTTTGAATTTCTCAAGTTTTCAACTTCTACTGTTAAGCTGTTTTGCTCATTAAAATCATCTTTAAAAGAGCTCAATAATAACATTAAAGGTGTAATGATAAGAATGATTGTTTTTTTCATTTTAAGATTTTTTTCTATTGCTAAATTTTTCTTTTACACTATCTACCACATCATAAACCATTGGAACTAAATAAACGGTTAAAGCCAATGACGAAAGCAAACCGCCAATAATCACCCAGGCCAATCCGTTTTTCCATTCGGCTGATGTTCCTGTTGCTAATGCAATAGGTAACATTCCGATAGCCATTGATAAAGTAGTCATCAAAATAGGTCGCATTCTTCCTTTACTTGCCAAAACAATGGCTTCTTTGTAGTGCTTTCCTTCTGCTTTCATTTGGTTGGTAAAGTCCACGATTAAAATGGAATTTTTGGTCACTAATCCCATCAACATTATCAATCCTAATAAAGCGAATAAACTTAAATTACTTAATGATAAATTAAGTGCTAAAAATGCTCCGATTGCAGCAACTGGAATAGCAAATAAGGCAACAAACGGATAAATATAACTGTCATATAATGCCACCATAATCAGATAGATTAGCACAAAGGAAATCAACAAAACAGAACCCAATGCACCAAAGCTGTCGTTTTGCCTTTTAATATCACTTCCCCAAGTCATTTGTATGCCGTCTGGCAAAGGATTTTTGTTGATATAAGCCACCACATCATCGGCTACTGTCCCTGACGGACGACCTAAGGCATCGGCAGTTAGTGTAACGGCAGGTTGACGGTCTTTACGCTCTAAAAGTGAGGGCGAATTGTCTTTTTCTATACTTGCAATTTGTGATACTTCAATGGGAACGCCCATTGGATTGATAATATTCAATTGCTTGATGTCGTCTTCATTTTGGCGACTAAATTTATCTAACCATATACGAACGGGATATTCTGTTCCGTCTTCAGTTAAAGTGGCATCGTCATTTCCTGTAAAAGCGGTTCGTAAATTTATGCCCACATAAGCCGTATTTAATCCTAAACGTTGCATTTTATCTTTGTCGGGGATAACTTTTAGTTCAGGACTTCCTGTTTCTACTGAAAGACGAACATTATCCGCTCCCGGTATTTTTTCGATAATGCTTTTTAAATCATTCCCTGTTTGCATTACTTTATTTAAATCGCTTCCGCTTAATGTAATTTCAATCGGTGCGGTTCGTGGAATTAATCCCAATGTCATTATAGAATAATTTACTCCCGAAAAATCACTTTGTAAATCATCACGTAGTTTTCGCATAAAAATTTCCGTAGAAAGATTGTTGATTTCTTTTTTGGATTTTAATTGAACCGTAAATTCTGTTTTATTTGCAGAACCAACTCCCAAACTTCCAATTCCTGTACTTGGGCCGCCAACATTACTAAATACGCTTTCTACTTCGGGTTGCTGTAAAATGTATGTTTCTATCTTTTCAGAAACTTTGTTGTTTTGTTCAATGGAAACATTTTTATCAAATTCTAATGCTAAACGAAATTTTCCTTGGTCGCCTGTTGCAATCAATTCTTTTCCGATAATTCCCTGTTTCATCATCACGGCAGTTCCGACAAAAAGTAAAAGAACAAAGCCTGTAAAAATAAGTTTATGGTTTAAAACCCATTTCAATGTACCACTATACCAATTGATGAAACGGTCTAATTGTTTTTCAAACCACAATAAAAAACGATTGAAAATATTAGAAGGCTTTAAATTATCCTTTTCTCCAATTCGTGAAGCCAACCAAGGTGTTAAGGTAAAACCGACTAATAAACTCGTTAAAACGGTTACAATAATAACTACCGAAAACTGTTGAAGCATATCTGCAACAAAAACCTGTAAAAATAGAATTGGTACAAAAACGACTACGTCCACCAAAGTAATAGAAACAGCAGAAAAACCAATCTCCATTCGTCCGTCCATTGCTGCTTTTCGCTTGTCTTTGCCCATATCCAAATGGCGTTGTATATTTTCTAAAACCACGGTGGCATCATCTACCAAAACTCCAATAACTAAAGACATTGCCAAAAGCGTCATTAGGTTGAGCGTGTAACCTAATAGCCACATTGTTCCAAAAGCTGTTATTAGAGAAGTTGGAATGGCAACAGCAACGATTAATGCGTTTCGGTAACTTCTTAGGAATAGTAACATTACAAGAGATACTAAAATGACTGCCATTATTAAATCGACAACTACTGAATTAACGGCTGCAATGGTATTGTCCGTACTGTCGTCTGTAACAACAAATTTCACATCAGAATTGGCATTGTGTTCTTCAATAGATTGAAACTTTTCTTTAATCAAAGTAGAAACATCAATAGCATTCGCATCGCCTTGTTTTTTGACCATTAAACCAATTCCTGTTTTTCCGTTAAAACGGCTGTATGAAGTAATTTCTTTGATACCGTCTGTTACTACGGCAATATCTTTTACATAAACAGGACTTCCCGGAAAGGGCATTGCTATTTGAACGTTCTGTATATCTGCAATATCATTGTACTTTCCAACCAATCGTACAGAGTTGTTTTCTGTTTCAGTCTGAATTTTTCCTGCTGGTAAATCAATACCCGAACGGTTAATTGCTTCTACGACTTGATACAAGGAAATTTTATACAATTTCAGTTTTTCCTTATCTACTTTTACTTGTATTTCTCGTTCTTCTCCGCCTAAAATGGTGATTTCTGCCACGCCTTTTATTTGTTGAATTTGAGGCAGATAGTCATCTTTCATTTTTTGATAAAACTCGGTTGGTTTTAGATTGCTCGTTGCACTTACCGACATTATCGGCAAATCGTTGGGCGATACTTTGCTCATCTCAGGGCTTAAAATATCTTTTGGCAAGTCCTTACGAATGTTATCAATATAGCGTTGAGCATCTTGCATCGTTTTATCTAAATCGGTTCCATATTTTAGATTGGCA
>JAQVDG010000063.1 GCA_028698395.1 Weeksellaceae bacterium | reverse complement strand
AGGAGCTTCTTCCTCTTTAGGTTCTGTTTTAGGTTCAATCGCCGGTGTCGGGATTGGCTCAACTTTCACTTCTTTTTTAGGAAGTTCCGGTTTTCGTTCCGGAATTTTGTTAATTACAACTTCTTCTGAAGCTGCCTTTTGTTCCGCGTCTGAACGAAATTCTTTGATAAGAATCGAATAGGTATCCTGGTCAATTTTCGTGTTTGGTGATCGTTCGATTTGAATATCTTTTCCATTCAGAAAATCAACAGCTCGGTCTATTGAAATGTTCAACTCTCTTAATACTTTACTTAATCTTATCGTTCCCGACATATAATTAATTTGGTTTTTTTGGTTTGCAAATGTACTAAATCTAAACTTAGTACGCTTTAATTTATTGATTTGATTATTTAATCTTCCATTTCAGCTTTCAAAATTTGAATCACTTCATAGATAGTTTCTTCCTCTAAATCGGTTCTGGAAATCAAATCGTTTATATCTTGTTCAAGTACGCTACGTGCAGTATCTAAACCGATTTTTTGGAAAATATCAATAATCCACGGTGCGATTTCATCGGTAAATTCAGATAATTCTACGTCTTCATCTTGCGGAATATCTCGGAATACGTCTATTTCCATTCCTAATAATTTTCCAGCCAAACGCACATTATGTCCTCCTTTTCCAATAGCTTTAGAAACTTCTTCCGGTTTTACAAAAACCGAAATCTTATCGTTATCCTCATCAATTTCCATTCTTGAAATTTTAGCCGGACTTAAAGCTCTTGTTATGTACAAATGTAAGTTTGTCGTGTAGTTAATAACATCAATATTTTCATTTCTCAACTCACGAACAATGGAATGAATTCTCGAACCTTTCATTCCCACACAAGCACCAACCGGGTCAATTCGGTCATCATACGACTCAACGGCTACTTTTGCTTTTTCCCCTGGAATACGAACCACACCTTTGATTGTAATGATTCCGTCAAAAATCTCAGGAATTTCTTGTTCAAATAATTTTTCTAAAAATTTAGGTGAAGTTCTCGATAAAATAATCTGAGGTTTTATTCCTTTTAATCTTACTTCATCTACTACTGCACGAACTGATTCTCCTTTTTTGAAATAATCCGATGGAATTTGATTTTCCTTAGGTAAAATCATTTCATTTTGCTCATCATCCATAATAATGACGTGTTTTTGACGAATATGATGTACTTCACCGGTAATGATTTCACCTTCCATATCTTTAAATCGTGTATAAAGATTGGCATTGTCATGTTCCATAATTTTAGAAACCAAATTCTGGCGTAAAGCCAAAATAGCTCTTCTTCCTAAATCAATTAATGGAACAAATTCAGAAACTTCTTCTCCCACTTCAAAATCAGGTTCAATTTTTCTCGCTGCCGACAATTCAATTTCAGAACTATCATCCTCTACTGCTCCGTCTTCTACAACAATTCGATTGTGCCAAATCTCCAAGTCTCCTTTGTCCGGGTTCACAATAATATTAAAATTATCATCAGAACCATATTTTTTGCGTAAAACACTTTGTAGTGATTCCTCCAAAATGGCCATCAAAGTGATTCGGTCTATGTTTTTTTCGTCTTTAAAATCCCCGAAGGATTCTATCAATGCTATATTGTCCATAAGGTTTACTTTTTTAAAAGATAACTTTGACTATTGCTTTTTTTATTTCTTGATAATTTATTTTTTCCTTTTTTTCGACTGTGTGTTTGCCTTTTCCTACTGGTTTAGGTTCTTTCACTGTCCATTTTAACTCAATTTCCTCGTCATTTGCTTCAGTTAATTCTCCTTCCAAATCTTTTCCTCCTTCTGTTTTTGAAACTTTTAAAATCCGTCCAATATTTTTTTTGTATTGACGAGGTAGAATTAATGGATTTCCAACACCTGCTGACGAAACGTTTAAAGAAAAATCATTCGTTTCCCGATCCAAATTGTGTTCAACATGGCGACTGATTCGGACAATTTCATCAATAGAAACACCTTGGTCACCATCAACTAAAACTTCAATCGAGTCATCTGCCGATACCTTCCATTCCACCAAAAATAAAGAAGGATTTTCTTCTATGGCTTCGTCAATTAGTTGTTTTATTATTTCCTGATTCATAACGAACAAAAAAGAGAGCTTTCCGCTCTCTTTTAGTTTTTTCTTCCTAAATTCGGGGCAAATATAAAACAATTATTTGAATTAATGGTTTTTACGTCTAAATATTTTACTGAAATAGGTTGGTTAAGCATTTGTGGAACAGAAGATTTTATTACTTCAATTGACTTTTTTGACAAAGAACCTGAGGTTTCAGAAGATCTTCCTGAATTATTTCAACTCATTAAAAATCAATTGGATGATTATTTTATTCATCGAAAATGGAATTTTTCCGTTCCTCTACAACCGCAAGGAACGGAATTTCAGTTAAAAGTTTGGGCTGAACTTAGGAAAATCCCATTTGGAACAACTATTTCTTATCAAGAATTAGCAAATCGTTTAGGAAACGAAAAAGTTATCCGGGCGGCGGCTTCTGCCAATGGAAAAAATCCGATTAGCATCTTAATTCCTTGTCATAGAGTTATTGGAAAAGATGGCAGTTTGACAGGTTATGCCGGAGGAATTTTCAGAAAAAAATATTTACTTGAATTAGAAAAAGGTGAAAAGACACTTACATTATTTTAATCTGCCTTTTGTTTGAATTATTTTGTGAATAATGCAGGTCAACAAATGTCTATTATCTTTTCCGTTTCACCATTCGTTTTTCAATATTATTTTCAATAGCTTTTATCATTTCAACAGCTAAATCCTTACCGGTTGCATTTTCAATTCCTTCCAATCCGGGCGATGAGTTGACCTCCAACAACAAAGGCCCTTTTATGGAGCGAATCATATCCACACCGGCCACATCCAATCCCATTGCTTTTGCTGCATGAATGGCCAATCGTCTTTCTTCTTTTGTGATTTTCACTAAACTTCCGGTTCCGCCTAAATGGATATTAGCACGGAATTCACCCGGAGGAGCTTCTCGTTGCATAGCGGCTACTACTTTTCCGTTTATAACAAAACAGCGCAAATCTTTTCCATTAGCTTCTTTTATAAATTCCTGAACTAAAATATTGGCATTTAAACTTTTGAATGCATTTATTACAGATTCTGCTGCTTTTTTTGTTTCGGCTAAAACAACTCCTTTTCCCTGCGTTCCTTCTAATAATTTTACAATTAAAGGAGAGCCTCCTACCATTTTAATCAAATCATTAGTATCCAAAGGAGAATTGGCAAATCCTGTAATTGGAATATCCAAACCATTATTTAAAAGTAATTGCAAAGAATACAATTTATCCCGAGAATGGCTGATTGCAGCAGAGGTATTCAACACATAAGCTCCCAATGATTCAAACTGACGGGTTAAAGCACAGCCATAATATGTCATACTTGGGCGAATTCTCGGAATAACAGCGTCTAAATCATTTAAAACACGTCCGCCTCGGTAATGAACTTCCGGTGTTTGTGCATCTAATTTAATATAACATTGTTTAATGTTGAAAAACTCAATAAGATGCCCCCGTTGTTCACCTGCTTCAATAATTCGTTGATTGCTATACAAATCCGGATTACTTGCCAATAAGCCAATTTTTAAACCCTCAACGGTATGGGTTTCTTTGATATAAAAATTCTCTACTTCCTCCTTAGATAATGCTCCAAATAAAAACCGGCTTTCAGGGTCAACTAAAATTTTTCCTCGCATGGCTTCTCGCCCCAACAACATTCGATACCCCATGGAGTCCCGATTCGTAAGCGAAACTTCAATATCCCAAACTTCTTCTTTTACCTTTATAGGAGTTTTGATTACATAACGGTTTTCACGAGTTCCGGTCGAACTTTTAATGGTTCGCCGGTCAACTATTTTTGCTTCGCAATGAATAACACGTTTCCCGTCAAATTGAAGAGGATGCACATCAAAAGAAACCCAACTTTCTCCATTTCGCTGAAAAGGAAAAATATTAACCGCATGAAGAGCTGAGGTTTTTGCCCCACTGTCCACACGTACTTTTATAATCGGAACCTCCAAGCCAGGAAGAGAAATCCACTCTTCACTACCTGCTACCATTTTATTGTCCATATATAAATTTTATAGTACGAATATAATTAAAAACTGAATGTCTTATAATAAAAATTTGTACGCATAAAAATAAAGCAAGAAAAGACATTAACAATCTAAAAAAACAAAGAAATAATCGTTTTTTCTTAAAAAAAAGTCAAAATTTTATTCAAAATCAATAAAAAATCAAAAAAAACACTAAATATTCACTTTATTAACATAAGTCAATGGTATAACAAATTTGTTTGTGATATTTTTGCCGGAAAATATAATAAATATGAAGAAATTATTGTTTTGTTTATCCCTAATGGGAATGGTTTTTTTAACGTCTTGTGGAACTGACAAAGACACCATAACGGCGAGTGAAGCTCAAGATGAAGCCTCTGCTTCAGAAGATGCACATGTTTATACCCTTAACACCGACATTAGCTCCACCACCTGGAGAGGATTCAAAATTTTTGATGATTCTACCAAACCGGAAGAAGGTCATTACGGCTCCATCAAAATGAAATCAGGAGAGGTAACTATGAAACATGGTGTTTTAGAATCAGGAAAATTCGTTGCTGACCAAACTTCTTTGGAAAATGACGATTTAGCAGACAGTCCTGAGTACAAAGCAAAATTAGAAGGGCACTTGAAATCAGCTGATTTTTTGGATGTTGACCAATATCCGGAAGCTACTTTTGTTGTTTCCGGCACAAAAACCTTGGAAGAAGGGGATTACAACACTGAAATTTCAGGAAATTTAGACTTTAGAGGAGCTCCCAAAAACATTACTTTCAAAGCGAATGTGAAAGAAGAAGACGGGAAACTGACTATTAATTCTGAAGAATTTAAAATCAACCGTCAGGATTTCGGAATTAACTTCCAACCCGGTGCAGGTACAATTATTAAAGATGAAGTGGTTCTTCAAGTAAATATAACCGCTGAATTAGCAAAATAATTAAACCACCGTTTTTATTCTTTAAAAGAATAACGGACTGTCCGAAAAGCCAATAATCGGCTGTTGTCATTCTACAATGAAGAAAAAATCTTTTTATCAAATCAATAGATTTTCAACTTCAATCAAAATGACACTTTTCGGACAGTCTTTTTTTATAAAAAAATCAAGAACCCGTTAAAAATTCATCTTCTAAAATGTTTATGCTTATTTTTGAAACAAAATTGGCTCTAATTTTAGCCTTTCAGAAAACATACTTATGAAATTAATCGGTCCATTTTCACAAATCATTAGTTTAGAAGGAATCCCATTAAAAGGAGCAATAAAAGACGAACAAATTAGGATTGACAAACAAGCCGGAATTCTGATTGATGGACAATTCATCAAAAAAATCGGAAATTACCACGAATTAAAAGCAGAATTTCCTTCAGTAAAAACAGAAGAAATCGAAGGAAATCAGGTTTTACTTCCGGGTTTTATTGACAGTCATACCCATATTTGTTTCGGAGGTAATCGTTCAAAAGATTTCGCCATGCGCTTAAATGGAAAAACCTATTTAGAAATTGCCGAAAGTGGCGGAGGAATCTGGAGTACAGTTATAAATACCCGAAATGAACCAGAAGAAGATTTAGTGTATTCTACTTTGAAAAAAACACAGCATTTACTTCAAAACGGGATTACAACAATTGAGATTAAAAGTGGTTATGCCTTAGCAATAGACGGTGAATTAAAAATGTTACGAGCTATTAATTCCGTTCAAAAACAATCACAAGCCACTATTTTACCCACTTTTTTAGGTGCACACATGAAAGCCCGTGATTTTGAAGGTTCTAATTCTGATTATCTGGAAACTTTAGTTCAAGAAGTTTTTCCGATTTTAAAATCAGAAAAATTAGCAAAACGAGTTGATATTTTCACCGAACAATCGGCTTTTTCAGTTGAAGAAAGTCGAATTTATCTACAAAAAGCAAAATCAGAAGGCTTTGATTTAACCGTTCATGCCGACCAGTTTACACCAGGCGGAAGTCGATTAGCAGTTGAATTAGGAGCTGTCAGTGCCGACCATTTAGAGTTTTCAGGAGAAGAAGAAATTAAACTTTTAGCAAACAGCACTACCGTAGCCACTGCTTTACCGGGTGCATCCATCGGTTTGGGAATGCGTTATACACCTGCCCGAAAATTATTGGATTCCGGTGCTTGTTTATCCATTGCTTCGGATTGGAATCCCGGTTCTGCTCCCATGGGAGACTTATTGACACAAGCTTCTATTTTAGCAACTTTTGAAAAATTATCTATGGCAGAAGTGCTTTCCGGAATTACTTTCAGAGCGGCGAAAGCATTGAATTTAACCGACAGAGGAAAACTGGAAAATGGAAAATTAGCTGATTTTATTTCATTTCCGACTTCTGATTTTCGAGATATTATCTACCATCAAGGGCAACTTCGCCCACAGAATGTTTGGAAAAACGGAGAAAAAATTACACTAAAATAACAAAAAAAGCTTATTCCACTCGTAGAATAAGCTCTTTTTTTATACTTTAATTTGCTTAAAACTTATAGGCAACTCCTAATCCAAAACTGGTTAATCCGGAAAAATCGCTGTATTTTGGTGCTTTATCCATATTGGTTGAAGTTCTTTTCAAATAAACATAAACTTGGTAAAATTCGTCTTGCCAACCGCCTTTGGGCTGATAAAAATAACCGCCTTTATAATCTTTATTCAAACTGAATTCAACTCCCGCATCTAAAGCAGCAAAAAATCGGCTGGATAAATCAAACTGACCACTAAGTCCAACAGGCAAATAACTGGCTCCTCTGAATTTTGTGTTGGTTCCCGGAATGTTTTTTCCTGAAAACAAATCCACTCCTACCATAGCACCCAAGCGGACATTTTCAAAAACCGGATACAGATAAGAAACGTTGACTCCGTAATTTAATCCAAAATAATCCGTGGCATTTCCGGATGGAATCCCAATGTAAGCCCCTCCTTTTAATCCTTCTTGTGCATTTACCGTAAAAACTGTAATAAGCGTCATGCAAAGTGTTACTACTATTTTTTTCATTTTTTAATTTGTTTTTATTTCGTTAATATCTGATAAATCTCTTCGTTTTGGTTTTCTGCATAAACAGAGTCAATCATGTCGGCAATGGTCAATAATTCACTCACAAACCGCAATTGGCTTTCAACATTTCGCTGTTCGCCTATGTTAAGACTTCCGTCGCTTTTATAATTTTGATAAGAATAAATAAATTTTTCCCGTATCGGATTAAATTCTTTTTTGAATAATTCCAATGCGGCCGTTGTATCGTTTTTTTCTAAAAGTGTGTTAACTTGTCCATAAATCAACATAGAATAATCACTTCGTGCATTTATTAAATCGGATGAAATCGTATAACGTAAATTGATTGGCAAGTTTTCGTAATATTCAATTCGACCTTGTAAACGTTCTTTTTGTTTTTCAAATAGTTTTTCTGCTTTTTCATTTTCGCCTAAACGTTTGTATAATTGTGCAATTCGGTCGGTGGCTGTTCCAAAATCATAACGATTTTCATCCGGAATCATTTCCATCACTTTATCCAATACTTCTTTTGCTTTTTCAAATTCTCCGGCTTCAATAAAATCATCTGCCAAACGAGTTGCAATATTCCGATATGTATTGGTATAACGACGATCTGTTTCGGAAAAGGATGCTTTCGGGTGATTATAGTTTGCCCATTCCAATTCATTAAAACTTTTGTACATCACTTCTGTATTGCTTCTTCCGATTTTCCCTCCTTGACCGAAAGGTGTGCGTATCGGGATTAATTTATATGAAAAACCATTGTTTTCTAAATAATCGCTCAGCCAGAAAACATTAACCGGGTCGGAAATCCCTCCACCACTGAAGTAAATTGCTCTGTCCCAATTGTATTCTGCAAAAAGTGAAATCAATAATAAATCGGGTTTGTACAATTGTCTTTTATCTATTTTAATTACAATTTCATCAACCATTTTATCGGCATCTTTTGCCGAAACAATTCCGTATTTAACTGCATTTTCTTTATTAACCGGAATGGTAATTTTATCGACCGGCAAAAAGTTAACCGGACCTAAAGGATATTCAAAATAATCACTCAATGCTAATTTTAATGGATTTTTATTGTCCATCAGGAATTCATATGCTTCTTTTGCGGTCATACTATCTTTGTCCATATACTCGCGAAAAGGTCGAATCGATTGATAAAACCCTTGAATTCCTTGAGCATCGTATCCGACATCTGTCAAATAAGCCGGGATTTCAGATGCCGGCAAACTCATTACTTCGTCTAAAGTCAGTTCGCTGTCTTCTCGAATAAGGCGATTTAGTTCTGTGAAAATAGTTCGAATATTTCCGCCTACCAGCATAATATTATCATTAGTTCCCATTTGGAAATCTTCGTATTTTAATCGGGAAGGCAATGCCGGTGCATTATAGGTTTTTCGTAAAGCCTGATCAATGTTCCAAGCAGAATTTAAAAGTGTATAATTTACAATCTTAACATCATCTCTGAAATTTTCCGTTTCCTGAAGTCCCCACAATGGATAAGTATCGTTATCACCGTAAACAAACAAAATCGAATTCTTATCCAAATTATGTAAATAATTATATGCCAAGGCATAAGCTCCTTCTCTTTTAGAACGATCATGGTCGTCCCAATTTTGAAATCCCATCAATGCCGGAACTCCCAAACACACAATAGAAATTACGATTGGAATACTTGGTTTTAATTCTGTTTTTTTAATTTTTTGAATCAAAAAATAAAGTCCCATTACACCTAAACCAACCCAAATGGCA
>JAQVDG010000062.1 GCA_028698395.1 Weeksellaceae bacterium | reverse complement strand
TTTTGTCCTTTGGTAATAACTTTACAATGAAATTATTGTCATCCTTATAATACATAATTTTTACCGATTGGAGTAATTCGTACTCATCAAATCCGTCCACACCGAAAGAAGCCACTTTTTGTTCATCAAAAGTTAATTTTCCGGTATAAGTGTTCAGTTTCATTTCAAAAGGCAATGATTTTTTAAATTCAGCTCTGGCTGTAATCAGATTATCACTAATTTTTCCACTGGATTTATATTCATTTGATTCTAAGACATCTATAAAAGATTTGGAGTCATTCAACAATTTTAAATCTAAAAATTCATCCGGAATCATCAAATCGGCATGAATTATATTTCTGATTTCATCCCAAGCAAAAAG
Source organism: Weeksellaceae bacterium (assembly GCA_028698395.1). The sequence goes on along the minus strand of JAQVDG010000062.1, from coordinate 8,523 downwards.
CAAAGTTGCGCAATAAACCGAATTTTTATCCTTTGTAATTTGATGCTCCAAAGTGGGAATAAACTGAGTATTTGGATACTCAGAAAGATTTTTCACTTCTGAAAATCTTGATTTTTTCTCACAACTGATTAAAGTTATGAAAACGAGCATTAAAAGGGAAATTAAACAAACTTTATTCATCCTAAACTTAATAAATCGCCACTGATGGCAGTCCGTCATTTTTTCCTTTATTTCCAACATTATGTGCTTTGGTAACATTGTAGTAAAACTGTTGCATATCCCAAGCAGAAGTCGGACAACGTTCGGCGCATAATCCACAATGCAGGCAAACATTTTCATCTTTCACCATGATTCTGGCAGTAGGCAATTTATCGGAAACATAAAGATCTTGTTCCGTATTAAGTGCCGGCATATTTAATTTGGCCCGAAGGTCAAATTCATCTTCTTCGTTGGTGGTGAAAGTGATACAATCGGTTGGACAAACATCCACACAAGCATCACATTCTATACATTTATCTTTATCAAAAACAGTTTGAATATCACAGTTTAAACAACGTTGTGCTTCTTTGAAAGCTTCTAATTCATCATATCCAAGTTCAACTTCCAATTTAATATCATTCAATGTTTTGGATTTATCTGCTTGTGGCACAAGATAACGTGAATCATTGACCACTTGGCTATCATAACTCCATTCGTGAATCCCCATTTTCATAGTACGAAGATTAACAAAAGGTGATGGACGGTCTTTTTTTATGTCCATTTCTTCGCACATCAAATGAATGGAAATAGCTGCCTGATGTCCCTGAGCTACCGAAGTAATGATGTTTTTAGGGCCTAATGCGGCATCTCCGCCAAAGAAAATATTTTTATGTGTAGAAGCAAAAGTTTTTTCATCCAAAACCGGCATTCCCCATTTGTTGAATTCAATTCCCAAATCCCGTTCTATCCAAGGGAAACTATTTTCCTGACCAATGGCAATCAGAACATCGTCCGCTTCGATAAAAACTTCAGGTTCATCAGTAGGAACCAAACTTCTTTTTCCATTTTCGTCATAAACAGCTTTCACTTTTTCAAATAACATTCCGGCAAGTTTTCCGTCCTTTATAACAAAAGATTTTGGCACATGATTATCAATAATCGGAATATCTTCATGCAGCGTATCTTCTTTTTCCCATTCAGAAGCTTTCATATCTGCAAATGGGCTTCGCACAACCACTTTTACATCTTTTCCACCTAATCTTCTGGCTGTACGACAACAGTCCATTGCTGTATTTCCACCTCCCAACACTATGACTTTTTCTCCAATTTTATCGGTATGTTCAAAAGCTACATTTGCCAACCAATTGATTCCAATGTGGATATTTTCATCACCTTCTTGTCTTCCCGGAATATTGAGATTTCTTCCGCGCGGTGCGCCTGTTCCAACAAAAATGGCATCATATCCTTTTTCCAAAACTTCCTTCATCGAAGAAACATAATGATTGAAATGGGTGTGAATTCCTAAATCTAATATATAACCTACTTCTTCATCCAACACTTCTTCCGGCAGTCTAAAAGAAGGAATTTGGCTACGCATAAATCCACCTCCTTTTTTCTGGTCATCATACAAATGAATTTCATAACCCATGGGAGCTAAGTCACGGGCAACCGTCAAGGAGGCTGGGCCGCCGCCAATCAAAGCAATTTTTTTACCATTAGGCTCAAAAGGCCCTTGTGGCATATATTTTTTCACATCATTTTTGTGATCAGCTGCCACGCGCTTTAAACGACAAATTGCAACCGGTTTTTTCTCAACACGTCCTCTCCGGCAAGCGGGTTCACAAGGACGATCACAAGTACGTCCCAAAACACCCGGAAAAACATTGGAATCCCAATTAATCATATAGGATTCGGTGTATTTGCCGGCAGCAATCAATCTAAGATATTGGGGAACGGGCGTATGTGAAGGACAGGCATACTGACAATCTACAACTTTATGAAAATACTCAGGATTATTGATATTAGTAGGTTCCATAGCTTTTATTTCAGAATTAGAAAATAGAAATGAACTTTAAAATTGATTAAAGATAAAATAAAGAGCCAAGAAACGAAATGAAAAAAGTGATTTAGCCTTAATATAAAATGAGTATAAATAAGACAAACTGAACGACTTCTACTCTAAAATCAATAGTTGTTATTACTTTAAGGGATACTCTAAATCAATCTTCTTGCCTTTGCAAAACGCTTTTTCCAATATGTTTCTTCCAGCGAACTAATAATCACTCCTTTTGAAGTGGAAGAATGAATGAAAAACACTTCTTTGTTGACAACTTTATCCACAATTCCTACATGATCAATTTTAGAACCGGATGTTTTAAAAAAAACCAAATCACCACGACGGATATTTTGTTTTCTTACTTCTTTTCCTTCTTTTGCCTGATCGGAAGAAATTCGAGGCATGGGATAATGAATCGGCTCAAATGATTTCATAATCAATCCGGAACAATCCAATCCACTTCCCGTTGTTCCACCGTATCGATAAGGTGTCCCTAAATATCTATGCGCCTCAGAAACAACAATTTCCACTTTGTTTTCAGATGAAGGATAATTAGGCGAAGTTGGATGAGTTGTAGGATATTTAGGTTGAGTAGGAGCTTTTTGTTCTTTCGGCTTTGGTCTTGGTAAATCTGCTGCAAGATGTTCCAAAACTTGACAAGACGTAGTTAAAAATAAACTAAAAATATATATGAAAAACCTCTTTTTCAACATGAATCAATCCGTTAGGACAAAATTAGCACAATCCAAGTAACAAAAACAAGACCATTATTAACAGGTAATTAACAAAGTTTTAAACAGTATTTTTTGAAACCTCTAAATTTCAAGTACTTAATATTTCCCGCAGTAATTGTTTAGCTCGTAGCAAACGAATCTTAACATTTGCCATACTCAATCCGAGTTCATCTGCCATTTCCTTATAGGTTTTTTCTTCTAAAAAACGGAGTTCTAAAATTCTTCTGTATTCCGGTTTTAATTTTTCTAAATGCAAAAGTAAACTATCATTATCCTGTTGCTGAATCATACTTTCTTCCGGACTTGGCTGTTCTTCCCGAATTTCAATCACATAATTATCATCGTCCAAAGAAATATTATGTTTGGGTGAACGCCTGATATAATCAATCATGGTATTATGTGCAATGGAAATTACCCAAGTTTTAAAATCGAAATCAGAATTGTATAAACGCATCTTGGCAAAAACTTTAGTAAAAGTCTCGATGGCAATATCTTCTGTTTCTTCTTCGTCCCGTATTTGTTTCAAAACATAGGTATAGATATCGTTCCAAAATAAATCCATTAACTGATTCTGTGCTTGGCGATTTCCTTTTTTTGCATTGGAAATAATGGTTTCTAATTTCAATGATTCAAAATTAAGTTTCCGAATGTACTAAATCTAACTGAAAAATCCATTTAAAATCCAACATTTAGAATCGTTTTTAAATTTTACAAAAAAATGCAGAAGATTTTTATTCAACTTTTATTCCGGTCTCGTACTATTTTCTGAAAAAAGAGTAACTTTCGACCGAAATGAAAAACCTACCACTTCCTTTCTTAGAACGAATGAAATCCCGATTTGAAACAGAAGAATTTCTTCAATTTCAAAAAGCTTACGAAGTGGATTTCACACAAAGCATCCGATTAAATCCCAAAAAGCCAATAATAGAATTTCAAGATTATCCATCGGTATTTTGGAATGAAGACGGAAAATATTTAGAACAAAAAAGAAGCTTCATTACCGATCCGCTTTGGCATGCCGGAACTTATTATGTTCAAGAAGCTTCTTCTATGATTTTAAAAGAGGTTTTCAAGCAAATTTATCCTAAAAAAAGTCCTGAATTAGCTTTAGATCTTTGTGCAGCTCCGGGTGGAAAATCCACTCTGTTACAAAGTTTATTGGATAAAGATTCAGTTTTAATTGCCAATGAAGTCATCAAATCAAGAGTTCAAATTTTAAAAGAAAATCATATTCGTTTGGGCATCAGTCAGAATTTAATTTTAACTCAAAATGACCCAAAGGATTTTACAAAATTAGAAGAATTCTTTGATTACATTCAAGTTGATGCGCCTTGTAGCGGTGAAGGGATGTTCAGAAGAGATGAAATTGCATTAAAAGAATGGTCGGAGGCGAACTGTCAATTATGTTCAGAACGACAAAAAAGAATTCTTGCCAATATTGCACCTACTTTGGCAAAAGACGGATATTTGGTTTACAGTACCTGTTCATTTAATCCGGAAGAAAATGAAAATTTAATGAATTGGTTTTGTCAGGAGTTTGATTTTGACTCAGTTTCACTTCACTTTCCTTTAGAATGGGGAATCAGTGAAATTCAATCTGAAAATTGTTTTGCTTATTATTTTTACCCGCACAAAGTAAAAGGAGAAGGTCTTTTTTTATCCGTTTTACAAAAAAAATCAGGTTATGGAAAAAAGAGTTTTTCTGTTTTGAAACCTCATAAAAATTGTACTATTTCTCCATTTATTCAAGTTGAAAATTGTCAATCGGAAAACGGAATTTATCGTGCTATCAGCCCGGAATTAACAGCTGTTTTGAACAAAATAAAAAACTGTTTAAATCCAATTTATTACGGAGTAGAATTGGGCGAGCTAAAAGGAAAAGATTTTATTCCCGCACAAGCTTTGGCTAATTTTCATAAAAAATTACACCATTTTCCGGAAGTAGAAATTTCAAAAGAGGAAGCTTTAGAATTTTTAAGAGGAAATGACCCTAATTTGACATTAAATCAAAAAGGAATTTATTTAATCAACTACCAAAATTCCGGTTTGGGATGGCTGAAATTCATTGGAAATCGTTCCAATAATTATTACCCAAAACCTTGGCGAATTAAGTATTATTAAACAAAAAAGCTTTGCTCTTTTATAAGCAAAGCTTTTTTGTTATTAAGTATGAGTTTGTTATCCACATTTACTTGAGCCACAACTCTTACAAATCAAACAACCTTCCTGATAAACGACTTGAGTAGAACTGCAATTGGCACATTTTTGACCATTCACCTCGGTTCCATCCGGAATATATCGTTTCAAAGCACGAGCAACACCGGCCTTCCAAGTGTTGATGGATTCGGAATCTAATTCCATTTGATTCACTAAATCCACTACATTTTCAATCGGCATTCCGTGTCGTAAAATTCCTGAAATCAATTTTGCATAATTCCAGAATTCCGGGTTGAATTTATAAGAAAGCCCTTCAATTGTTGTTTTATAACCTCTTTGATTTTGAAATTGGAAATCATAACGTGACATTCCTAATTCATCTCGATTTTTGATAATTGTCCCGTTTGTTACCCATCTTGGTAAAAGAATTCCTTCTTGATCATCGGCTAATCCGGTAAAAATCTCATACGGGCGACCGTCAATTAATCCAATAAAAGCTACCCATTTTTCTTTATTATTTTGGAAATTCACTACATCGGCTTCCAAAATCTGAGGACGTTTGGTTGGGAAAATACTGTTTGGTTTTTCTTCTTCTTTTTTCTCATCTGCTGCTACCAAAACTCCTGAGCGAGAACCGTCCCGATAAACTGTAATTCCTTTGCAACCACTTTCCCAAGCCGTCACATAGAGTTGGTCAACCAAATCTTCCGTAGCTTCTGCAGGAAGGTTAATGGTTACCGAAATGGAATGATCTACCCATTTTTGAACACTTCCCTGTAATTTTACTTTATTCAACCAATCCACATCATTGGAAGTAGCTTTATAGTAAGGTGATTTTTTAATTAACTTATTGATTTCGTCTTGCGAATAATTTTTCTCAGTATCGTAACCGTTTACCAACATCCAAGTTTTGAAATGATGATGGAATACTATATATTCTTCCCAACTGTCGCCTACTTCATCCACAAAATCAACTCGAATGTCTTTATCATTTGGATTTACTTTTCTTCTTCTTTTATAAACCGGCAAAAACACAGGTTCAATTCCTGAAGTGGTTTGTGCCATTAAACTTGTGCTTCCGGTTGGTGCAATAGTTAATAATGCAATATTTCTTCGTCCGAAAGCAAGCATTTTATTGTATAAACCTTCATCTTCCTTTTTTAATCGAAGTATAAAAGGGTTATTTTTTTCCCGTTCGGAATCATAAATAGGAAAAGCTCCTCTTTCTTCTGCCATTACTACGGAAGACTCGTAACAAGCCAATGCCATGTTTTTGTGAACTTCAGTTGAAAAAGCAGTTGCCTCTTCTGTTCCATAGGTAAGCCCTAAAGCGGCAATCATATCGCCTTCTGCTGTAATTCCAACTCCGGTTCTTCGACCTTGTAAGGTTTTTTCTTTAATTTTTTCCCAAAGATGTTTTTCGGTATATTTTATTTCTTCACTTTCCGGGTCGTTATTGATTTTTTCAAGAATTGCTTCGATTTTTTCTTCTTCCAAATCAATAATATCGTCCATCATTCGCTGAGCAATAGCAGCATGTTTTTTAAATAATTTAAAATTGAATTTGGCTTTAGAAGTAAATGGATTTTCTACATAAGAGTACAAATTAATAGCAATCAAACGACAAGAATCGTAGGCACACAAAGGAATTTCACCACAAGGATTTGTTGAAATAGTTTCAAAACCTAAATCGGAATAACAATCCGGAATGGATTCTCTTTGAATCGTATCCCAAAATAAAATTCCCGGTTCTGCAGATTTCCATGCGTTATGAATGATTTTTTTCCAAATGGTTGAAGGCTGAATTGCTTGAGAATAATATGGATTTTGACTAAATATAGGATATTTTTGAGTGTATCCGGATTGTGATTTTAATGCACGCATGAATTCATCGTCAATTCGTACCGAAACATTGGCTCCGGTTACTTTTCCTTGTTCCATCTTGGCATCAATGAAATCTTCTGCGTCCGGATGATTAATAGAAACTGAAGGCATCAAAGCTCCTCTTCGTCCATCCTGAGCGACTTCACGAGTAGAATTTGAATAACGCTCCATAAAAGGAACCAATCCGGTTGAAGTCAAAGCTGAATTTTTTACCGGTGAACCTTTTGGCCGGATATTAGACAAATCATGGCCTACTCCTCCTCTTCTTTTCATGAGTTGAACCTGTTCTTCGTCGATTTTCATAATACTTCCGTAAGAATCACTATCAGTTCCACTACCGATTACGAAACAATTGGACAAGGAAGCCACTTGAAATTTATTTCCGATTCCTGTCATGGGACTTCCTTGTGGGATGATGTATTTGAAGTTTTGGATTATATCAAAAATCTCATCTTCCGAAAGTGGATTGGGATATTTTTTTTCTACTCGGGCAATTTCACGTGCAATTCTTCGGTGCATATCATCCGGTGTTAATTCATAAATATTACCTTCCGAATCCTTCAATGCGTATTTATTCACCCAAACCCGGGCTGCTAAATCATCTCCTTTAAAATAAGCTAAACTTGCTTCAAAGGCTTCCTGACTGGTGTAAACTTTTTTTTCTTCCAATACCTCCATCTGTGTCTGTTTTTTTTGTAATTAGTAAAATAAAATCTCTCATTTCTCAAACAGAATTTGCTCATTATTTTAAAAAAAGCATAACCTAAATATTTAAATTAAAAAACCGGAAAAATTATTTAATCTAAATATCTTGTTATCAAGATAAAATCACAAAAGCAATATCTGTTTTTCGCGAAGCTAAAGATACTATTTTGTTAAGATGTTAGTCTGTTTTTTAAAACATTCAATCCACATTTTATGAACAAAGTTTTTATTTATTTTTAATTAATTGAAAAGCAACTGTTTAGAATCATAAATCTTCTATTGTGATTATATTGTTGATTATCAGTTATTTATATTTGCTCTGTTTTCTGTATCTTCGGTCATCAGCCGGAAACTAATTCTTTTAGAAATTTCAAAAAGTTTACAAAAATAAACAACTTTTATATTTTCTCATTTAATAAAGTTGTCAAGAAAATTAGATTCTATTTTTAGAAAGTATTTGAATTTCATTCTTTATCAGTTTGGAAATATTTTAATGAAACTGACAAATATTCCCAAAAAATTAATTCAAAATTCCTACTTTAGCCATTCATATATAAATCAAAACTCAAAATGGAAGAAACCCAAAAGTTTATTTCAGAAAATAAACAACGTTTTTTAGACGAACTCATTGAATTATTAAAAATCCCATCGGTCAGTGCTGACCCTGCTTACAATCAGGATGTTTTAAATACAGCCGACAAAGTAGCTGAATTTTTACATTCAGCCGGAGCAGATAATGTGGAAGTATGTGAAACTGCCGGTTACCCGGTGGTATATGGTGAAAAAATCATTAACCCCGAATTACCAACAGTTTTAGTTTACGGGCACTACGACGTTCAACCTGCTGATCCAATGGAATTATGGGAATCCGGACCTTTTGAGCCGGTTATCAAGAAAACAGAAATTCATCCGGATGGAGCTATCTTTGCACGTGGTTCTGCTGACGACAAAGGTCAATTTTTTATGCATGTTAAAGCTTTTGAAGCTATGAATAAAACCAATCAACTT
>JAQVDG010000061.1 GCA_028698395.1 Weeksellaceae bacterium | reverse complement strand
GTTGTTGAATTTGATACCGACAATAAAGACATTGACTCCTTGACCTTTGAAGAAGAAAAAGACATTGATACAGTTTTCGAAAAACGATTATCTGAACAGAACATTGATTCTTGGCACGAACTAAATAGACTTAAGTCAATAGTTTGTGAGTTTATTCAGTTTTTTTCATTTAATCTACATTTAAACTTTTTAACCCATAACTATGAGTTTAGCTTTACTGATAAACCAAATTTAATTGGTTTTACAACAGTAGCAGAAGATGACAATTTCTACTACGAAACAGATAAAATTGATTTTTTCGCTCATTATGTGTTTTATGATAAAGAACAAGATAATCTGCAAGAGTTAATGAGATTAACATCTAAATTTTGGCACAGAGAAATTCCATCAGTTCATTTTTTCCTTGACGCACTAAAAGGCAATTTTATTACAGCGACAAATTTTATAAAACTTGTTTTTACAGTTGAAAGCTTTTTTGGGAAAAATACATCTTCTGATTTTATGGCTTTATCTATTTCCCAAATTTTGGGTAAAAACATTGCTGAAATGAAAGCTATTCGTGAAAAGCTAATTCCTAGCTTTCGATTTAGAAATGAAATTGTTCACGGTGGTAAAATTCACAATATAACAATGGAATCTACTTTTAAATGGAATAAACAGAATTTAAACACATCAGAATTGTTTTTTTACCTTAAAAACGTAATAATTCGCCTATTCTATTTCTATATAAATGAAGAACTTTATTTAAGTAAAAATAATGAGCAAATAAATCACGAACTCATTTTTAAATACTTCCCAAATGGGATAATTAAAAAGAAATTCCGATAGCGCGGATTTGCACCCGATAGCGCGGATTTGCAATCCGTGCCTGTAATAAGCCCGACAAAGCATTCAGAAATTGCCTTGACTTTTTGGCTTTTGTATCAAGATAAAAGAAGGGAAAATCGGGATATTCATGTCTGAAAAACATTGATAATGACTTTTTTACACAAAATACATTATACAACCTTACAATTTACATAACATTAATTAAACTCTGCTCTTTGTCGGATAATTTCATATAAAAAAATCCCACAAGCTACCGATACATTAAGTGAAGATGTATTTCCAAACATTGGAAGTTTCACGATTTTGTCTGAAATTTTCAGTAAATCATTAGAAATTCCATCTTCTTCACTTCCCATCAAAACAGCAGTTGGAGGTTGAAAATCGGCATCATAAATAAAATCAGATGCTTTTTCGGTAGCACTGATAATCTGAATTCCGGAATTTTGTAAAAGTTGAATCGTTTTTTTTAAGTTAGCTTCTTTACAAACCGGAATATTGTACAAAGCTCCGGTTGAAGTTTTTATCGCATCGGCATTAACAGAAGCAGAACCTTTTTGAGGAACAATAATCGCATCAACACCTGCACATTCCGCAGTTCGGGCAATGGCTCCAAAATTCCGAACATCGCTTACTCTATCCAAAATCAAAAGAAAAGGATTCTTTCCGGCTTCATAAATTTGAGGTAATAAATCCTCAATCTGATAAAAATCAATCGGTGAAAGAAAAGCAAAAACACCCTGATGATTCTTCCGGGTTAGTCGGTTTAGTTTTTCAAGCGGAACATATTGCGTTGGAATGTCATAATCACTAATTAATCGCCTTAGTTTTGAGAAATTTTCACCTTGAAGCCCTTTTTGAACAAAAAGTTTATCAATGGTTTTTCCCGCTTCAATTGCTTCCATCACAGGATGTAAACCAAATATGCCACTTTCCTTTTCTTTCATTTTTTATAGATTAATTTAGTGTTGATTGAATTTTGTTCACGAATGTAACAAAAACATTACAGCCAAAACAATTTCTAATAGTTTAATTTAAAACGGATGTAAGTAATGTTTTTATTTTCTGTCAAGAATTTTTTCTCATAAAAAGTCCGGATGGAAGTAACTTCTTCCGGAATTTCATAATTATCCGGATTGTAAATATTATGGTTGGACAATAGAATATCGTGTCCTTCTAATTGAATGATTCCATGAGTATAACCATGCAGAAACTCACTATCGGTTTTCAAATGAACGATTCCGTTTTCTTTTAGAATTCGATGGTATTTTTTCAGAAAATCAGGATGCGTCAGCCGGTGTTTTGTTCTTCGAAATTTAATTTGAGGATCGGGGAAAGTAATCCATATTTCACTTATCTCATTTTTGCCAAAAGCGTGGTCAATCAACTCAATTTGAGTACGTAAAAACGCAACATTTTCCATCCCGTTTTCCATTGCTGTTTTCGCTCCTCGCCAAAAACGAGCACCTTTAATGTCGATTCCAATAAAATTTTTATCAGGAAATTTCTCTGCCAAAGCTACCGTATATTCACCTTTTCCACAACCCAATTCCAAGACCAAAGGATTTTCATTTTTGAAAAAATCAGAATTCCACCTTCCTTTTTTATCAAAACCTGAAATTATTTCTTCCCGTGTCGGCTGGAAAACATGGTGAAAATCCTTATTTTCAGCAAATCGTTTTAACTTGTTTTTTCCCATATTGATTTGTGAATCAGCCGGCGAATTTAAACCTAAAAAAAAAATTACCCAAATTTGATGAAATTATTTGCAGAAATGAAAAATGAACTTATATTTGCAGTCCGAATTTAAAGGGAGCATAGCTCAGTTGGTTCAGAGCATCTGCCTTACAAGCAGAGGGTCGGGGGTTCGAATCCCTCTGCTCCCACAAAATTTAAAAAACCGTTTCGTTTATAAAATGAAACGGTTTTTTTTAGAATCAGGACACAGGACTGTTCATGTTTGACTTTGGTAATGGTTCTATGGCTTTTTATCCTTGGAAATATCAATTATTATTGACATCAAATGATAATTTGGTAGAGTTGGGATCTGGACAACGATTTGACTTTGTTACAATTTTTCCAAATCAAAATCCTTTTCTTATGACAGTAACTGCAACTACAAAAGGAAATGGCGGACACGAAATCTATAAAATCTCGGAAAACAGATTGGAAAATGTTTATGAAAGTGATATTAAGACTTACGATGCTCACGAAGACAATAAAATTTACGAACCCTACGAATTGGTTTTAAAAATAAAAGACTTTAACAATGACGGTTATAACGATATTTCATTTATGGGAAAATTGTTTTTATTCAAGGACAAACAAAAAATGGCGACTGGTTTGACGGCGAAACAATAAATGGAAAGGCTATCACTTATTCAGTTGACAACCCATTCAAAAAAATGCCAATAGAATTTGTGTTTCTTTACGACAAAAAGACAGGACACTTTAAAGCAAAGGAAAATTATACAGAAAAGTATGAGCTGGACGACTGATGATAAAAGAACAACGGCTGTTAGCATGAACTGTGTAAAAACAAAAGGCAATTTTCATCGCCCCTTATCTGAATTATAAAAGTGATTGAGTTAAGTTGATTATTGTTTAACTAAAACTCTTCTTTTACAATATATTCCTTTGCAATTCCAAGGTGTGCCAATTGCTCTTCTACAGCTGCCATCATTGGTTCTGGTCCGCATAAATAATAGTATTTATTATTTGCGTCGCTCATTTCTTTTATAATGTCTTCTGTAATATAACCATTTTTATAGCCATCAACAGTTTCTTCTGATAAAACATTGACGAAGTTATCGCCTAATAAAGTATCAAAATAAGCTTCTAAGATAATATCTTCTCTTGTTTTATTGGCAAAAAGCAGCTTATTGTCATTCAGATTGCCTGCTTCTTTTAATTGTCTTAAAATTGGAATAAACGGTGTGATTCCTGCTCCCCCAGCGATAAAAATCCCGTCTCCCTTATATTGAATCGAGCCAAAAGGTTCTTGTACAATTATTTCATCTCCGGTTTTAGCAGATTGCAATTCATTGGTCAATCTATTTCTTGAAGGATAAACTTTAATTACGAACTCTATATAGTTATCTTTTGGTAGAGAAGTAAATGTAAAACAACTCATTGTTTCTTCCCATCCTGATTTATTAAGAGAAATATCAACTGCTTGACCCGGTCTATAATTATAATTTTGTGGTTTTTCAGCTTTGATTCTTAAAACGTCATACGTTAAATTTTCTTTTTCTACTATTTTTACTATTTCTGACATAATTCTAATTTTTAAACATTTTTCATACTATAATTATAAGATTTTCCTGTTTTATATAAAACGGGATTACATCTTCTTCTTTCATAAAACCCCTTCAATTAATTTACTTTCTTTCACAATTCATTTTTGAAATCTAATACATTAGAGTAGTTGAAATGAGAGTAAGTTACAATAAAAGTAAGAAATTATTAATAATACTCCTAAAATTTTATGTTTTATAAAATTAAAAAAAGTAATAACACACCCGGATTACAAATCCACGCAATCAAATTTCTAAATTTAATTAAACTAAAACATGTTAAAAATCAGGTAATAGCACTATTCTAATTATTTTAACTAAAAAAATTTGCTTTAAAATAAAGGACACATTAGTGTTTTATTGAAAAATATTTTTATATTTGTTAAACTATTTACTAAGTCGTTGATTATTAAGATAAGATGACATTGGGGATAAAATAACTTCTGTTTTTATTTAATTGTTCTAAACTCAAATGAATACAACAGATTTTTTGTGAGAAAAAAACTAAATTTTATTAATATGTGTGGGAATAATATTGTTACGTACAAAGAACAGCTAATAGTGATATCAACGCTGTTCACTGTTTTTTTTGTTTTGATCTCAACTCCTTGGGATTTTGGAAATACTTTTTTTGGGGATAACCTTGAAGCTTGGTGGATACATTATCTCATCGGAATTGTATTGGCATTTTATACGATGTGGGCTTTTCTGAGAGCCATTATTATGTTAATGAGTCATGAAAGACATCATATAGAAGGTTGCAATGGTTAATCCGAAGGAACAAAAACAGCGAAATATCGCCATTATGATTATAGGTGTAATGGTGGTAATATGGACTGTCCTTGGAGTAATGTCTTTTGTTGACTCCGGGGATCGTATCAGACCTCATGCCAAAGAAACTATTTTTTCTGGTCAGAACGGCCTTTATGGAAAGCAGGTTTTTCAGGATTATAACTGTATGGATTGTCATACTATAGTTGGAAATGGAGCTTATTTTGCGCCTGATTTAACCAAAATCTATGAAACTTCGGGACCTGCATATCTGCTTGCTTATCTTGGTTCTCCAGGTGCTTATCCAACAGAAGCCATTGTGAAAATTCAATTGAATGAGTTAATTAAGGCTGGAGAGATTGAAGACGTTAAAAATATGGACGATTACTATGCTAAATTTCCTCAAGCCAAAACCCGAATTGAGGAAAGAGGTGGTAAAGATGCGTTAATGCCGAATCTTCAGTTTTCAAAAGATCAAATCAATGGTTTGATTGCCTTTTTGAAATACACTTCCAAAATTAATACAGCCGGATGGCCGCCAGAAATCTTGGCAAGACCTGCTGTTATTGAAGCTGAAAAAAGACATTTGGAAGCCAAAAGTGGGCTTTCTGTACCGATGGCTGCAGTCACAGGCGGTAGCAGTAGCGATGATGGGACAGGAAGCCTTGCATCTGTGGGTGAAAAAGAAGCAAACGATCTTGGTTGTATGGCTTGCCATTCAACAGACGGCTCGGTTAAAATAGGCCCGAGTTGGAAGTCAATGTTTGACCATAATGTTAAATTGGTAGGCGGAGAATCTGTGAAGGCGGATGAAGAATACCTGAAAGTATCCATTCTTGATCCCAATTCTCAAATTGTTGACGGGTTTTTACCCAATCTGATGCCTTCTTATCAGGATGCGATTACTGATGAACAAATAGATGCCATCATCGAATACATTAAATCTTTAAAGTAAATCAATATGACAATCAAATATAATTCTCAAAAGTTAGCATACGGATTTTTCATGAGTATGCTGGTGTTTTTTGTACTTCAGGTATTGTTTGGGCTTTTACTGGCGATCATACACCTTGACCCTACTATTTTACAGGGAAAACTGAATTTTAATGTAGCCAGAGCCTTCCACCTGAACCTTGCGGTTGTCTGGATTGTAACAGGATTTATAGGAACGGTATTATTTATAGGCCCGGTGCTCGGAAACAGAGAAATTCGTCCGGCATGGCTGGCAAAATTTCTACTGGCTGCCCTTTGGGTAATTGTTGCCTGGACGATTGTAACGCTTCCTTTGGCTCATACCGGAACCAACTGGTGGATTGGTAATGTACCAATGTTGCAACAAGGAAAAGAATTCCTTGAAGGAGGCCGTATTACCGGATTCCTGTTATTAATAGGATTTTCAATTTTTGCCTATCTGACACTTTCAATGTTCCCCAAAAAAGTAAAAACATGGAATGAAATGCATTGGGGACTTGCAGTGGGAGTTGTTGGTCTTGCGAGTGTATGGGTTTTTGCTCTTTTAGGTTCAGAAAACTTGGATTTGCAGGAATATTTCCGCTGGTATGTGGTTCACTATTGGGTGGAAGCAGTTTGGGAAATCCTTCATATTACCATTATTGGTTTCCTTTTATATAAATTCTTTGGTGCAGATGAGGGAGAAGTTGGATTTGCAGTATTCTGGGGTGTAAGCCTTGTGATTTTGAGTGGTTTAATCGGAAACTCACACCACTATTTCTGGATTGGAACACCTGCTTTCTGGCAATTTTGGGGTTCTTTGTTCAGTGCATTGGAGCCCTTACCGTTGATTTTCTGTTTGTGGCACGTTTATCTTGATGAAAAACATGGTTTGAAACCAATTAAAAACAAAGTGGCTTTCTATTTTATATTCGGTTCTGCTTTGTTTGAATCCGTAGGTGCAGGTATTCTTGGTTTTACCATGACCCTTGCTTACGTTAATATTTGGGAACACGGTACATGGATTACAGGATCACACGGTCACATGGCATTGTTTGGTGCTTTTGGATTTTTGGTTTTGGGTGCTGCTTATGAAGCCGTACGCCAGATTAAACATATTGAGAGATTTAACGACAAGCTTTCAAAACTTTCGTTTTGGATGCTATTTATAGGAATTTCGGGAATTGTAGCCAGTTTCTCTTACGGTGGGACTAAACAGATTTATGTTTACAGAGTCTTGGGGCTAGATTGGTGGGGACATCATGTTCGTCCTGCAATGGCTGAAGCTCGGGTATTCCTTGGATTATTTGCATTTGTGTTTACGCTGGGTGCCATTCTAGTTGTCTATGACCTGATGACACTTCAAAGAAGGGCGTTGAGCGATAAAGAAATACACGGTATGAACAATCGTCTTATTAATCTCGATAAATTTTCCAGATGGAGAAAGGGCATGAGCCGCTTTGAATTTGGAACCTGGTTCTTGAGTCTATGGGTTATGGGCTTTATCATTACCTTAGGCTTATTTGCTTTCGGAATGAATAGTGTTCGCGAAGGCGATCCAACAATCCCTAATATTTTGGCCCTTATCGGGTATGGTGGTTTGATTCTGATTACCATTTTGTTTGCTGCCAGATTCTTAGCTTCGTTTGAAGCCCGTCAAGATATGCTTCAACTGATTGCTAATTCTGAAAATGAAAATGTTCTCGTAGTTGATTTGAACGGACATTCTGAAGCAGAAGCCGATAAATTGGTCTTGAGTGCATTTAATAGCATTCGTCATGGACAGGCATTTGAAGTTGTATCTCACGAAGACCTTAAACAGCAAAGACTTTTGCTCTATGATACGCTCGGTCCCGGATTTATTTGGGAGATTATTGAAGATGGTCCGGAACGCTGGAAAGCACGAGTTGGAAAAGTCAATTAATGTTTTTTAATAATCTGAGTTTTGGAAAAGTATTAAATAGTTGCAAATAGAAAATTATGTAAGTAGCTAATTATTATGCCATTACCTTCATTTGAATAGGTTTGCATTAATTTTGATAGTAGGAAAACATGTGTATATTTGTGTGTTATAGGCTATGGTATGACAACCGTAGCATAAAAACGAGACGGTATGAACAAAAAAGACCTTTCGGAGGCGGACATCAACGAAAAATTTATTACGCCTGCCGTACTCAAAGCAGGTTGGGACGAACAAACACAAATTGGACGACAAGTATTTTTTACTGACGGTCGCATATTTGTTAAAGGGAAACTGACAGCAAGAGGAAAACGCAAATTTGCCGACTACATTCTGTACTACAAACGCAATTTTCCTATTGCTATCATTGAAGCCAAAGACAACAATCACACTGTAAAAGCAGGTATTCAACAAGCATTAGGTTACGCAAACACACTCGACATTCCTTTCGTTTTCAGTAGCAACGGAGACGGTTTTTATTTTCACGACAAAACTGCAAACGGACAATTAGAAACTGAAATTTCATTAGACGAATTTCCAAGCCCTGAAACACTTTGGGCAAAATACAAACAATACAAAGGCATTGAAGAACAAGAAGTGGAAAACGTAGTTTCTTCCGATTATTTTTCTGACGGTTCGGGTCGTTCGCCACGCTATTACCAACAAATTGCCATCAACAGAACCATTGAAGCCGTTGCAAAAAAGCAAGACAGAATTTTGCTTGTAATGGCAACAGGAACAGGAAAAACCTACACGGCTTTTCAAATCATTTACCGACTTTGGAAAAGCGGAGCGAAAAAACGCATTTTGTTTTTGGCAGACCGAACCGCATTGATTGACCAAACGGCTCGTGGAGATTTTCGCCACTTCAAAGATGCAATGACCGTTATCAAACACAAACAAATTGACACGGCTTATAACGTATATTTGGCATTGTATCAAGGTTTGAGCGACAGCAAAAGCGATGATGCTTACAAACAATTTTCGCCCGACTTTTTTGATTTGATTGTAGTGGACGAGTGCCACAGAGGAAGTGCAAAAGAAGACAGCAAATGGCGTGAAATTTTGGACTATTTCAAAACGGCTACGCATTTGGGAATGTCG
>JAQVDG010000060.1 GCA_028698395.1 Weeksellaceae bacterium | reverse complement strand
GCAAGAGATAAAGCTGGTTTAAAACCGATTGAACCTTATTTGCAAAAAATTGACAATATTCATAATCTCACAGATTTACAAAATTACCTAACCGAAGTTACTCCACTTGGTTTGAATTATTTTTATGGATTTTTCGTGCGTTCACACATGAAAAAAAGTAGTGAGAATGCCATTTATTTAGGTCAGGCAAATTTGGGATTAGGACGAGCTTATTACCAAAAAGAAGATGAAGCCAATTCTAATACTTTAAAACAATATTCGGAATATATTGATAAAATCTATCCGTTTACCGGCGACCGTACCCGAAGTTTAAAAGGGCCCGGAATTGTTCAATTTGAAAAAGATATTGCTTCCTATTTATTAACCGTAGAAGAGCAACGGGATTCCAGAAAAAGATTTAACCCGTATGCCGTAAAAGATTTAAAAAATTTATCTAAAAATGTGAATCTTGAAAAATATCTGAATGATTTAGGTGTAAAAACCGATTCAGTCATCATCGGAGAAATTAATTATTTCAAAAATATTGACAAAATCATCAACGAAGAAAACCTACCTTTAATTAAACAATTCTTAAAATTCCATTTAATTGACAATTCAACCGGTATTTTAACCAAAGAATTAGACGAATTGAGTTTTAGTTTTTATGGCGTACAATTAAGAGGTCAAAAAGAGCAAAGAGCATTGGAAAAAAGAGGATTAGAATTTGTGAACGGTAGTGCCGGAGAACTTTTGGGGAAATTATACGTAAAAGATAATTTTCCGCCGGAAGCCAAAGAAAGTGCCTTGGAAATGATTGATTATTTGTTCCGTGCTTTTGAAGTTCATATCAAAAACTTAGAATGGATGTCACCCGAAACCAAAATAAAAGCACTGGAAAAATTAGGTAAATTCACAGTGAAAATTGGTTATCCGGACAAATGGAGAGATTATTCAAATTTAAATATTGTTTCACACAAAGAAGAAGGTGCTTTATTTACCAATTACATGAATTTAAGACAATGGCGCTACGAATATATGTTCAACAAAATCGGACAACCGGTGGACAGAAGCGAATGGGGAATGTCTCCACAAACTGTAAATGCGTATTTTAATCCTTCCAATAACGAAATTGTTTTTCCGGCTGCTATTTTACAGTATCCATTTTATGATTACAGAGCCGATATGGCAGTGAATTTTGGAGGAATGGGAGCTGTAATCGGACATGAAGTTTCACACGGATTTGACGATAGCGGTGCTTTGTACGACGGAGATGGGAACCTGAAAAATTGGTGGACAGAAGAAGATGCAGAAAAATTTGCTTCCGTTGGAAAAGCTTTAGCTGAACAATACAGTCAATACGAACCGGTTCCGGGAAGTTTTGTAAACGGTGAATTTACTTTAGGAGAAAACATTGGCGATTTAGGCGGTGTAAGCGTAGCTTTTGACGCTTTATTAATGTATTTGAAAGACAAAGGAAATCCCGGGAAAATCGACGGATTTACACCGGAACAACGTTTCTTCATCTCATGGGCTACGATTTGGAGAACCAAATCCACTCAGGAAGCTTTGATTAACCAAGTAAAAACTGACCCACATTCTCCCGGTTATTATCGTGCATTTGGCCCCATCATCAATGTAGAAGGCTTCTACAAAGCTTTTGATGTGAAAAAAGGCGACAAAATGTACAAAGCTCCACAAGACCGAATTAAAATCTGGTAAAACTTAAAAAAACAAGAAAATGACAACAACAGAAGCAATTAAAAGCAAAACAGTCTGTTTAATTGACGTAAGAGATTCATACGAATTAGAAACCGACGGCTGCGTAGATTGTGCCGTTAATATTCCAATGGGAGAAATTCCGGAGCGAATCGATGAAATAAAAAAAATGGGAAATCCCATTGTACTATTTTGCAGAGGCGGTAACAGAGCCGCTTCCGTACTTGAGTTTTTAACTGAAAACGGAATCAAAAATTGCTTTAACGGAGGCGGTTTTGCTGATGTTCAGAAAGCTTTAAATTCTTGATTATTTTTAGAAGAATTTTATACTTCTTCTTTATATAATTGAAAAAAAATTAAATCATACCTCGGGATTTTATCTCGAGGTATTTGTTTAAGGTATTTACCGTTAAATCTTCCGGACGGGTTAAAACTGTTTGTATGCCGTATTTTGTTAATTCTAATACGATTTGTTGTTTTTCATAAATGAATTTTTCAGCCAAAGTTTTTTCATAAATATCCGTTCCCAATGAAGAGTTGGAAACAAAATCTTCTAATTCGCTATTGGTGAAAAACACAACCACCAACAAATGATTTTTATTGATTCCCTGCAAATATGGCAATTGACGACGCATAGAATCCATACTTTCAAAATTGGTAAATAACAGAAATAAACTTCTTTGAGTGATTTTATATTTTATTGAATTATACAAACGACCCATATCACTTTCCTGAAAATCGGTGCGCACACTGTACAGACTTTCCATAATTTTATGCATTTGATTGGTTCGTCGTTCAGCTTTTATCAAATTTTCTATTCGATTGGAAAATGTAAAAACGCCTACTCTATCTTGATTTTGAAGCACAACATTACTGATGATTAAACTTGAATTAATGGCGTAATCCAACAAACTCAACTGATGAAACGGCATTTTCATTACTCGTCCTTTATCAATTACACAATACACTTGTTGTGATTTTTCATCAGTGTATTGATTGACCATAAATTCCTTGGTTTTTGCCGTTGCTTTCCAGTTTATTGTTCGAATATCATCACCCGAAACGTACTTTTTAATTTGTTCAAATTCCATACTATGACCCAAACGTCGAACTTTTTTCTGTCCGATTTCATTGGTATAAGCTTTAAAATTCTGTAAACTGAATTGCCTCAATCGTAAAAAAGAAGGATACACTTTTATTTGACAATCCGTATCCAAAACAATTTTTCTTTGTAAAAAACCCAAAGGACTACTCACCAAAACATTGGTTTTCCCAAACTGATAAATCCCTCGTTCTCTTGGTTGTAATTCATATTCCAAATCTATTTCTTTCTGAGTTTCCAATTTTCCGTTTATTTCAAAATCAAATAATTGAAATTGCTCCGGAATTTCATCTAAAACTTGATAATTTATTTGAAAAGGAAAACGATTTTTCAAATGAATTTTCACTTTATTTTTGTCAAAATTTGAAAATTTATCTTGAGTTTCTCTTTCTCCGACTACTCCTTTTTTCACTGTATTCATAATCACTCCATCTGCGATGAACAATACGATTACTGAAAACAACAAATAAGAAGCAATCTGAAGGAATACCGGCCAAAAAAATCCTGTCACATACACTCCGGCAACAAATGTTAAAGCATAAAAAAAACGTTTTGTCAGAAATAATTTAAACCAAGAGTTCATTAACGGGGAATTTCAGTTGCATCTATAATTTGTTGTATAATCTGAGTTGCGGTAACGCCTTCCATTTCTTTTTCCGGAGAAACCACAATCCGGTGTTTCAATGCAGGAATCGCTACAAATTTAACATCTTCAGGAATCACAAAATCTCTTCCTCTAATAGCAGCCAAAGCCTTGGAAGCATTTAAAATTGAAATTGAAGCACGAGGCGAAGCTCCTAAAAATAAAAACGGATTGTTACGAGTAGAATTTACTATGGAAGCAATATAATGAATCAATTTAGACTCCACTTGAACCAATTGTATAATTTTCTGAAATTCAATGATTTCACTTTGACTAAATACACTCTCAATCAAATGAGAAGGGTCTTCATTTTTTTGTTGATGATTTCCTTCGATGATTTGAATTTCTTCTTCAAAATCCGGATAACCGACTTCAATTTTAAATAAAAATCGGTCAAGTTGTGCTTCCGGAAGTCGATAAGTTCCTTCTTGTTCAATCGGATTCTGTGTAGCAAAAACCAAAAACGGAGCTTCCATTTCGTAACGATTTCCATCTATGGTGATTTGTTTTTCTGCCATTACTTCAAACAAAGCCGCCTGAGTTTTTGCCGGTGCCCGATTGATTTCATCAATTAAAACAATCTGAGAAAAAATCGGTCCTTTTTTGAACTCAAATTCATTCTTTTTCATGTCAAAAATCGAAGTTCCCAAAATATCCGATGGCATTAAATCCGGTGTGAACTGAATCCGACTGAAACCGACATTCATCGTTCGGGCAATTAATTTTGCCGTTACGGTTTTTGCCACTCCCGGCACACCTTCTATCAAAGCATGGCCATTGGCAAAAATGCAAATCATCAATAAATCTTTAAATTCTTGTTGTCCTACAATTACTTTTGCCAATTGATTCCGAATTTCTCCAACTCCTTTTTGAATTTTACTCAAATCAATTCGTTGTGTAAATTCAAATTCTTTTTCCATTGAATTTTCCATTTCATCGTTTACGTTTTCTTCCATAATTTCCTGATTTATAGCTAAATTGCTCTATTTGTGATTGTATTCTGAAAAAATCTTGCTGATCTAAATAGCTTCGTTCTCTAAAAAGCTCAAGTGTCAATACCAATTTTTCACAAAGTGATTTATCTACTCCGGATTTTGTACTCAATAATTCCGAAAAATCATTTTCGGTATCTTTTGCCTGAATATGATAATGAATTCGGATTTGTTCTAAAAAATAATTGATTTTATAACGAACCATGGCGGTATGATCGGGATGAGACTGATACAAATTTGATAAAGTTTTGGCGAAATCCAAAGCATA
Source organism: Weeksellaceae bacterium (assembly GCA_028698395.1). The sequence continues at coordinate 4,247 of JAQVDG010000060.1, read as the reverse complement.
ATTGGAATATGGTAAAATAATAGGAACGGCTTTTTGCTTCCGACGGGAATTAAAAATCAAAAATAAAATTCCCATGGCAAGCAATAAAAAGAAGGCTTGACGCAATCCTTGATTTTTTAGAATAAAACTTAATGATTCGAAAAAACCACCATCCCGACTTTCATTCATCGCTCTCCGGCTGTACATTCTGTGATTATCCCAAAGAATAACTTCCGAATCCATAAATGAAAAAACCGTTGCTACATAATCGGAATAATTGCTTCGCAATAAATTGTAATTAGTAAAAATAAAAGGCTCGGTATGCAAAAAGATTATTCCTTCTCCGTACTCAACTTTTATAAAATTCGGATAGGTTGTATTGGTCAATTCCAAATTTCCTAAAACAGTCGAATTTCGTTCATCATAAACTGAAAAATAATACGATTTCATTTCCCTGAAAGGTTCATATAATGTATCGTCCACACTAATCCCTTTTGCTTTTTTATTATTTTCTAAAACTGCTGTTTTAAACCGAAAAGCTTCTTCTAATAATTTATTTTCATCACTTAACGAAATAAAAGCCTGTCCGCCCGATTCTACATGCTCTAAAATTGCATTCCAATCTCCAGCCGTTTTCCTGTTTGAATCGATGATATAAATATACAAATCGTCGAAATTTGCATAATATTCCAATTCTTCGGTATAATTTCGAACATCTACAATATCTGAATCAGGAAAAAGTCGAGGCAATTCTTTTCGCAAAACATAGGTTCCATAAGGAATACTATCTTCTGAATCAAAGGTTTTTTGCCAATTTACCGGATTTTCCTCACAAGAAATAAGTAGAAAACTCAATAAAATCCAACCGTATTTCAGTGCAAATTTCATCTGATTTTATTTAAAGTTTTTTGAAAAACACTTTCTGCTTTTTGAAATTCAGCAGAATTCAATTGAAAATTTCCGTACCAAATGTAATCGTACAAATAATTACTGACTGAAAAATCGCTTTGAATCGGTTTTTGATCCAATTCCAAAAAATAATCATAATTGGTTTTGTTTTTACTCCATTTAAGTTGTTGGTTTTCGGTTAATTTTTGTAAAATCCATAAATAATAATAACGAACGGCTTTTCGATAATCTCCTTCTGTTTTTGCTTGTTCCACCAATACCGAAAAATTATTGTTTTCAATATTTTCACCATCTTCTATTACACTTTTTTCTACTTTAATTCCAGATTTCCTTTTTCCATTTCCAAATGAAAAACCTCCTACATTTTTCAAAATAAAATAAATTACTAAAATTAAAATCGTACCTAAAATTAAATAGGCTGTAATGCTGAAATAGGCTGACGGAATTTTAAAATCAGTCTGAAATAAAGGTTTTCCGGGCTTTACTTCACGGTCGTAATCGAATTTTTTTCCTTTGTATTTATTTTTAAATTCCGGCGGAAATTCTCTTTGTTCAAATTGATGATTGTAAAGTTTTGTTTTCTTTTCAACTGCTTCTGTATTCAAGATCATTTCTTCCTGAGCCAAGCAGAATCCAAAAAAGAACAAAAAAACAAGTAAGCCTTTAAATCTTTTCATTTCCTACTTCTTTTAAAAGATATGCTTTGCCTTTTTCGCTTTTTTTGAATACCCAAACCGGATAAATCAAATAATACCAAACGATGAATCCCAATGTGGACAATACAATAAGTGCTGCGATAAAAATCGGTAATTCATTAGCAAACTGTGTGATATAGCCTTCTATTAAAGCTGCAAAAATGGTAAATGGAATTGTGCTCATCACAATTTTTAATGCTGCTTTTCCTTTTTGGAAAAAAGCTTGTTTTCGGGTTAAAACTCCGGGAAACAAATAACTTGTTCCCATCAGAATTCCGGCTCCTATTTCAATACACATAGCAAAAATCTCCATAGAACCGTGCATCCAAATCGTTCGTAATGAAAGAAAAAAATGTCCTTTTTCATAAAACATATATTGAAAACTTCCTACCATTACGCCATTAACCAACATAAAATACAAGGAACCGATTCCTCCAAAAATTCCATAAATAAAAGACATCAAACCTACTCGCAGATTATTGAAAGCAATAAGAAAAAAGCTATTGAAATTATCTAAATTTCCTGAATTATTATAAACTGCCAAGGGATCGCCGTTTTCTACATTTCTTTCTGTCATTTCCACATACTCATCACCCAAAATAGAACGAACAAATTCCGGTTCGTGAATAGCTGAAAAAACACCGATTAAAACCATCAAAAAGAAAATAAAAAATGAAAAATAAAAGTATTTTCTGTATTGGTACATAATCATCGGAATTTCATGTGTCCAAAAATCCGCTAATCCACCTTTCTTTTGTTTATGTCCGTAAATTTTATGATAAGCCGTTGTGGTGATTGCATTCAGATATTTAATCACATTACTTTTAGGATAATACGTTTGAGCATAAGCTAAATCATTATTGACCTGAATAAAAAGTTCTGCCAAACGTTCCGGCTTAATGGAAGATGTGTGGTACAAAGCTCTTTCAAACTCCAACCACTTTTCTTTATTTTGTTTAATAAATGCAGCTTCTCTCAAAATAAGGCAGTTTCATTTAAGAAGCGTAAATATAAAAAAAAGAATTTAGCTTACCGTTTACTTGTGACCAGTTAAAAAATAAATTGTTTCGGTTTTAAAAGTAATCGATTGTAAATTTTAAGCCTAAATCAAGATAATTTCTTAAGCATTTTTTAGAAAATTCTTATTCTATAAATTGTATCTTTGTTCGTTTAAATAGGAGTGCTGTATGACACACAAAATTTTAGTAACCGGTGCTTTAGGGCAAATCGGCTCAGAACTGACACTGGCATTACGGGAAATATACGGAGAAAAAAACGTTTTATCTACAGATATCAAACCAAAAGAAGAAGTAAACGACCCTTATTATGAGTCATTAAATGTAATGGATGAAGAGCAAATTGTATCCGTTGTAGAAAAACATCAAATCACTATAGTTTATCATTTAGCCGCTATGCTTTCTGCTACTGCTGAAAAATTTCCAAGAAAAGGATGGGATTTGAATATGAAATCTCTATTAACTTTTTTAGATTTAGCCAAAGACAAAAAAATCAAACAACTCTATTGGCCAAGCAGTATTGCGATTTTTGGACCGGAAACACCAAAAAATAAAACTGAGCAAAATGCACTTGCAATTCCGACGACTGTTTATGGAATTTCAAAACGTTCCGGTGAATTTTGGTGTAATTATTATCATGAAAAATATGATGTAGATGTACGAAGCATCCGTTATCCGGGATTAATCAGCTGGAAAACCCGCCCGGGAGGTGGAACAACTGATTATGCCGTAGATATTTTTTATCAAGCTTTAGAAACCGGAAATTATGAATGTTTTCTCTCAGAAAATACGGCACTTCCTATGATGTATATGGACGATGCAATTCGGGCAACCATTGAATTGATGCAGGCGGATAAAAATAAATTAAGCATCAGAACATCTTATAATCTTCATGCTTTGAGTTTTACTCCTAAAGAATTAGCAGAAGAAATAAAAAAACATCTTCCGGATTTTAAAATTAGGTACCAACCCGATTTCCGACAAGCAATCGCAGATTCCTGGCCAGCAAGCATAGACGATTCCGTAGCTCAAAAAGATTGGAATTGGAAACCGGAATTTGATTTGGAAAAAATGAGCCAAACAATGCTTAAAAATCTAAAAGAAAAGATTTAGAATCTGTTTATAAATTCACATTTTTCACTTTTCATCTATCAATTACAAGAAAATTAAATTTAAACACTTTCTAAAAACTAAATTTCTGACTTCAAAACTTTATCTTTGTGCTTTTATTACACAAAAAGATGAGCGAAATCAATAAAAAACCGATTGTGGCTATTTCAGTGGGCGACACCAATGGAATTGGGTATGAAATCATAGTAAAAACTCTGGCAAACAAAGAAATACTCGATTTCTTCACACCGGTTATTTTTGGTTCAACTAAACATTTAAATTACTATAAAAACCAATTAAAAGAGGAAAATATTCAGTTTTTGGGTATTCATTCTCTGGATAAAATTGTTCCTCGAAAAATTAATGTTTTCAACTTATGGAAAGATGCAGAAAGTATAGAACCCGGAAAAGCAACAAGCATTTCGGGACAATATGCTTTTGTATCTCTCGAGGCAGCCGCAAAATCTGTGAAAGACGGTAATTGTGATATTTTGGTTACTGCTCCTATCAATAAAAAAAACATACAATCAGATGCATT
>JAQVDG010000059.1 GCA_028698395.1 Weeksellaceae bacterium | reverse complement strand
GTTTTGATTTGATGGAATTGGAAAAACGAAAAGGCGACCGGAATCTTCGGGAAAATGATAAACATTTATTTTTGGAAACTTTGATTTCTGCCGGAGATTATTTGTACATCAGTTATATAGGTCAGAGTATTAAAGATAATTCTGATTTACCACCTTCAGCTTTGGTGGATGAATTATTAGATTTTATTAGTTCAAAAACCGAAAATCCTGATAAAATTCGGCAAGAATTCATTCAAAAGCATCCTTTACATGGATTCAGTCGAAAATATAATTCAAAAAATCCCGAATTGTATTCTTATTTATTCCAAAAAGAACCTTCTGATTTGAATTTAATTAGAAGTCAAACAGAAGAAAATCTATTTGATTTTGAGGAAATTGACATTCATCGTTTCATTTCGTTTTTTGTTAATCCGTTTAAATATTTTTACAATAAAGTAGTAGGAATTTATTATGAAAATAATGAATTGAGTTTACCGGAAACTGAAATTTTCGATTTGAATCATTTAGAAAAATGGAATTTAAAAGATACAATTTTAAAATCTGAAGAATTGAATTGGGAAGAATTCAGAAATAAAAAAGTAAAAACAGGCGCATTACCATTAAAAAATATGGCAAATGTGGTTTTAAACGAAGTAGCAGAAGATATAAAAGAAGTGAAAAAGTCGTATGACAGCCTTGTGAAAGGTTTTGATTCTGAAAGTAAAACAATTGAAATTGCATTTGAAAATACAGTTTTAACCGGAAATATTCAGGGAATTTATAATGCACAAATGGTTCGGTATTCGATTTCCAATAATGAAAACAAATACCGACAATCGGCTTATCTGGAATATTTGATTTTGGCAGCTTCGGGCAGTGAAATCGGATTGAAATTCATTTCAAAAAAAGAACAAAAAATTTATGATGGAAAAGAAGTAAGTCAAAAGGAAGCTCTTTTCTATTTGAATGAATTAATCAAATTATTCAAAGAAGGCCATCAGAGAATTATTAGTTTCCATCCTGATTTTAAGAAAGATAAGAGATTAGACACAAAAGAAGAATTCGATAAACGTATAAATAAGTTATTTACTAACGAATACAGTTTCAGTGCGGATTCTTATTTGGTTAAAGAATATGAAAACGGCTATTTCGATGATGAAAATAGTTTTGAAGAATATTCCTTTTGTGCAAAATTATTGGTTGAAGATGTAGAAGCATTTTTTGATTAAAATGCTCAATCTTAAATATCACTAAAATGAAAGAATATATAAATTTCAATGTAAAAGAAGTTGAGCTAACCGGAAGTAATTTAATTGAAGCGAGTGCCGGAACAGGAAAAACTTATTCCATTGCCGTTTTGGTATTGCGGTTGATTTTAGAAAAGAAAATATTAATCCAAGATATTTTGATGGTAACTTTCACTAATGCCGCTGTAGCAGAGTTAGAAGAACGAATCCGAATCTTTGTGAGAAGTGCCTATCGTTATGTGCAAGGGGGAGAAATTTTAGATGAAACAATTAAAGAAATCGTTGATAAATTTGAGAAAGAAGAAGCAAAATCCTTACTAAAAGCTGCTATTTTGAATTTAGATGAAACTTCGGTGATGACCATTCATGGATTTTGTCAGCAAACTTTAACTGAATTTGCATTTGAAACCGGTCAACTTTTTAGTTCTGAATTAATTGCAGATGATTCTCAGATTTTACAAGAAGAAACTCAAAAGTTTTGGCGGAAAAATATTACCGGAATTTCTACGGAATTATTGACTTTGTTAGTAAACGAAAACCTGAATCAATCGGACATTCAGTCAATTGTGAAAAATCATATTGATGGAAAGAATTATATTTTCTTTAATCCTGATGAAAAATATGATTTAAATAAAGAGAGACAATTGAGGATTGTTAATCAGCTTACTGAAATGAATACAGTGATTCATCAAAAAGAAAAAGAATTATTGAATTTTGTTCACAGTAATTTTGAAAAATTAATTGAACAAGGAAGTGTAAACACTTATGTCCGCAATAATATTTTACCAAAAGCTAAAAATCCGGAAAGTTTGTTGTCAGAAATTGAGGAGAAAAAAACTTTAAGTAACGTCCGAAAAACATATCCTGAAATCATTGATTTTTTTGAAGAAATAGACAATATCAGTGAAAATAAAAAAGAGATTGCAGAAAACTTTATAGATAATCTCTACGCTTTTGCCATTCAGGAAATTTCGGTAGCTGTAAAATCGTTTATGCTTAATCATAATTTACTTTCTTACAATAATTTAATTGGAAATCTTCATAAAGCTTTGACAGAAAAACCAAATTGGGAGTTAGAAAATGCACTTCGGAAAAAATACAAAGCGGTTTTTATTGATGAATTCCAAGATACAGATCGTGAACAATATGAAATTTTCAAAACAGCATTTCAGGAAAAATCCATTATTTTTTATATCGGCGATCCCAAACAATCAATTTATGCTTGGAGAAAAGCGGATATTGCCACTTATTTTCAAGCAAGAAATTCAGTTCAAAAAGTGTATGGAATGAATGTCAATCATCGTTCTACAAATAATTTTATTGAAGCGATGAATTTGTTTTTTCTTCCGACTGATGATTTTGACACCTTTAATTTTGGCAATGAAAAAGATAAAATTGAATACATAAAAGTGAATTCGCCAAAAGAAAATAAAAAAGGAAATTTAGTAGTTAACAATCAGGAAGGTTTGCCGATTTCCATTACTTCATTTTCCAATAACGACGAAATTTATTCCGGTGTAGCACAACAGGTTTTGGAATTATTGACTTCTGAAAAGCACTCTATTTTTGATAAAAACTCAGGCAAACAAAGAGAAATTCGACCAAATGATATAGGAATTTTGGTTCGAAAAACAAAAAACGGTTGGAAAATCAAAGAGCAGTTGAATAAATTAGGAATTCCGGCTGTAACGGTTTCGGACACTAAAATTTTAAACTCTGCGGAAACTGAAGAATTGATTTATGTTTTAGAAGCAATGTTAGATGGAAAACGTTCTACAATTAATCGGGCATTAAAAAGCTCTTTTGTGAATTGGAGTACTGAAAAAATTCTGAAATTAGATGAAGAAGAAGCGGTTAAAAAATTCAAAGAATACAATGAAAGTTGGCAGAAAAACGGGATTTATACTACTTTGATGAATTTTAGCAAAGACTTTGAAATTCGTTCTTATTTACTTTCTGAAAAAGCAAATAAAGGAGAACGAATAATCACAAATTTTTATCATCTTGCTGAGGTTCTTTATAAAATTGAAAGTCGACAACACTTAAAACCGGTTGAATTGACTGATTGGTTGAAAAAAAATAAAGCAAAAGACCAAAGCAGTAGCGATGAAATGGTGCAACGGATTGAAAATGATGAAAATGCAGTAAATATCACTACGATTCATTCCAGTAAAGGTTTGCAATATTCCATTGTTTTAGCACCTGATTTAGATATGCGGTACGAGAGTAGATATTCGATTATAAATCTGAGAAAAAATGATGGAAATTATATTACAGCCAAACGAAATCAGTTGACAGAAGAAGAAATTGACGAACATAAAAAGCAGGAAGAACAGGAAAATCGACGATTGATTTACGTAGCATTGACTCGTGCTGTTTATACGTGTTTTTTGTATCGGAATACTAGATATAAAAATACAAGCCTTAGCTTTTTCACCGATGAAGTGAGGGATAATCCTTTAATTTCAACTATTGAATCAGCTGAAAATCAAGGTTATTATATTTCAAATAAACAAGTAAATATTCAACATAAACGAATTGTTAAGAATTTTAAACTTAAAGAAAATGCTTGGCAACAAATGAGTTACAGTGGGCTTTCGGCTCATTTAGCTTTACCTTCTAAAGAAAATTATACCGAAACAGAAGAAAATTACGACCGTTTTATTTTTAAAGATTTACGGAAAGGAGCACAAACCGGAAATTTTCTCCATTTTATTTTTGAAAATCTGAATTTTTCTAATCCGGATACTTGGCAGTATGCAATTGATAAAGCAATTTCAAGATTTATTCCTGCAAAAAAAGAAGATGAAAAATTTCAAAGGAATATACATATTTTTCTGAACCACGTGATGAATGCAGAATTACCGACCTATTGGGAAAGTTTCAAATTATCATCTTTGTATTCAAATAAAATGTTGCATGAATTGGAATTTGATTTTCCGGTATCTTTATTTTCACCCAAACAGCTTGAGAATTTGAGAAATTATGGAATTTTAGTTTCAAATTATTATTTAGACAAAGAAATTGAAGGAATGATGACCGGTTTCATTGATTTATTTTTTGAATACAAAGGAAAATATTATGTACTCGACTGGAAATCCAATTATCTCGGGCCTGCTTTGGAGGATTATTCCCGAAAAAATTTGGAAAAAGCAATGAACGAAAATAATTATCATTTGCAATATTTAATTTATTCTTTAGCAGTAAAAAAATACCTGAAAAGCCGTTTGGGAGAAGAATTTGATTTTGATAAAAAATTTGGTGGTGTATTTTATTTGTTTGTGAGAGGAATGCGAGAAAATACAGATTTCGGAGTTTATCATTATCGTCCCGATTTTTCCGTTTTGCAAAAATTAGAGCAAAATGTAAAATAGTAATTGATATAAAAAGAAAGGGATAAGTAATTTGCTTATCCGCTCTCTTACAACCAACTAAACTGTTTTATAGAATTATTCAAATTTCAAAGAAAAGAAGAATCCTCTCGTTGAAATTTCTTTTAGCGACCCTGCCCAATACGGTGGAGTCGTCATTTTATCCTGAACTAACTCATTGTTAAATAGGAATATACCTTTTATGGAAGGAGTTAGTTTAAATTTCTTGAAATACAATTCCACTCCCATTTCAAATTGCCAGTTGAAATTATGAGTTTTCATCCGGAACATATCGTCTTTATTATCTTCTTCTTTTTTCTCATTGGACTGAAGATTCACCATATATCCGACACCTCCTTGTATATAAGGTCGAATATTTGCCCAACGATCTCCGTGAACTTTCAATAACAATGGAATGTCGATATAAGTCGATTTTACCTCTCGGACACTATCTGTTTCCGATTCGATATTTCCAAAATAAAGTTTACGTTCGGCAAAATGGATTCCGGGTTCTAATTTCAAATCAAAATTATTGTGCAAACGCATACGCCCCATTAAACCTACCGAAAAACCTAATTTATTTTCCTGACGAAGGTAAACCATACCAAATTCGTTAGCGCCATCATTGTTTGGTACTACTTTGAATGAAAGTAAGTTCGTACCTAAAAAATAGCCCCAGCTAAAAGCTTTTTCATCAAATTCTTCACGATGCCATGCTTTTGTTGTGTTTTCACGAAATTGACTAAAGGCAGTTATAACAAAAGAAAACAGAACTAATGTAAAAAGTTTTTTCATATACTCTTTTCTAACGGTTTTTTCAAAATATTATTTTAAGCTTTCATAAATACTTGCAATTCCAAAAGTAAGCTTTTTATCTGAAACTTCAGTAAATTTTCTTTTTTTTAGAATTTTTTTCATTCTTTCTCCATACGGAAAAGCTTTAACAGATTCAGGTAGATAGGTATAGGCACTTGTGTCTTTTGAAATTCGTTTTCCGATTTCCGGAAGAATTCTTTTAGAATAAAATCCATATAATTGTTTCATCGGAAAAGATTCCGGTTGTGAAAACTCTAAAATCAAAAATTTTCCACCCGGTTTTAAAACTCGATAGATTTCATTCAATCCTTTTTCTAAATTTTCAAAATTCCGAACGCCAAATGCTACTGTAATACAATCAAAAGAATCATTTTCAAACGGCATATTTTCAGCATCACCCTGAATCATTTGAATTCTTTCGTTCAAATTTTGTTCAGCTACTTTTTTTCTTCCTACCTCTAACATTCCGGCTGACAAATCAAATCCGGTAACCTTGGCTGTTGTGGATTTTGCCATTTGAATAGCCAAATCGCCCGTTCCGGTTGCAATATCCAAAATACTCTTGGGTTGAACCGATTGAACTTTTTTCACAACTTTCTTTCTCCAGCTTGTGTCAATTCCCATCGACAAAACACGGTTTAACAAATCATATTTCCCTGAAATATTGTCAAACATTTGTTCTACCTGCTCTTTTTTGCCTGATTCTGAATCGGAATAAGGTTTTACTGTACTGCTCATATCCGTTGCAAATGTAATTATTTTACTGAAAATCACTTAAACTTTTGTTAGAGAAAAAATATAATCTGATTTTGTTAGAATAATTTGTGTTCCGGATTGATAAGTCTGTTCATGAAATTCAGTTTTTCCGTTTTTATCAATTGCTAAGAAAGTTGAGCAACGAGTTCCGTAGTTTTCAGTGCGAATAAATCGTGAAGATAGTGCCTTTTCCATGTCGTAACTTAATCCTGTATTGGGGAGATTATTTTCTTTTGCTTGAGTTTCATCCAACAGAAATTTCAATAAATTTTCTTTTTTCCATTTTTTTTCTGAAATTTCTTTTTCTAATTCTTGCTTTAAACTTTCTGATTTTTCCCAATTTGTATTCAGAAAAGCATTACTAAGTCCGTGGATTCCGGGTGGAATTTGAGTTGTTTTTTTAGAAATATTGGAATAATGATAGATTTTGTCCGATGTACCCAACAAAAGATTAAATCCATTGTAAAAATCTGCTTGATTTTGATTTTTTTTCAAATAATCCAAAGGAGAATCGTTTGATTTTAAATAATCTAAAACCAAATTTCCTCGTGTAGGAGCATCTGATTTTATATTAGTTAAATCGCGGTAATTGGTAAGAGCAGCCCATTTTCCGGATTTTGAAATACCTAACCAAGTTCCGTTTCTATTTAAATCTTTTCCGGCCAAAATAGTAGGAAAACCTTCGTCAGACCAAAACTGAGCCGGACGAGTAGGGCGATTATAAAATTCATCCCGATTGGCTATTAAAATCAAGGGGAATTCCGGATGAAATTGATGAGCAAATGCAATTAAGCACATAAAAATTTATTTTATTTCTTTATTCAAAAATAAGCTTTATTGTCCTCATAATCTGTTTAAATTTTAACTATTTTATTGGAAATTATAGGAAAAATTCCATCAAAAATATAAAAATTGCCATTAGAAATATGAAATAAGCAAATCCTGTTTTTAGTTTTTCGGAATTGATGTAAGTAATTAATTTTCCGCCGATTATAATTCCTATAAGTGAAAGAAAAGTGAATCGGAGCAGAAAGCCCCAATCAATATCGATATAAAAAAAATCACCTAAAAAAAATCCGACTAAAGAATTCATACAAACAATAATCAAAGATGTTCCAATTGATTTTTTTATTGGAAGACGAGCGATTAACATAAGTGCCGGCACCATTAAAAAACCGCCTCCGGCTCCAACTAATCCCATTAAAATCCCTAAAAAGAAGCCTTCAGTTAAAATTAAAGGATGAAATTTCACATTGGACTGAACCGATTCTAAGTCGATTTTAGTTTTGTGAAGCATGGAATAAACGGATAAAAGCATCAGAATCGCAAATAAACCAAAAATGAACATGCGACGATTGATGACGTAACCGAAGATATGAAAAAGCTCTTCGGGAAGTAAGGGTAAAATTACACGTCGGGATAATAAAACGCCTAAAACAGCCGGAATTCCAAAATAAATAATGAGTCTCGAGCTGACTTGGTTTTCTTTAAAAACCTTTCCACTTCCGGCTACGGCAGTCATTCCGACGATGAATAAAGAATAAGCTGTTGAGATTTTTTCGTCAAATTTGAATAAATAGGCTAAAACCGGAACTGAAAGAATGGAACCGCCACTTCCGGTTAAACCCATTATTAAACCGATTAATAATGCACTTAAATAGCCTATAATTTCTAATATATTCATTCGTTTTCCATTAAAAGTGATAATTCCAGCCAGCGCATTTCTTTTTCATCTAATTCATTGATTACTATTTCTAAATTTAAGCTGATTTTTTGTAAATTCTCATAATCCAAATCTGATTGAGAAAGCTGTTCGGTCAATTCTTTTTTTAATTGGATTAAATGTGGAATTTCTTTCTCCAATTGCTCAAATTCCTGTTTTTCGGAATAACTTATTCTTTTGTTTTTTATCGTTTTGGAAGTTTCAATTGGTTTTTCTTTGGTTTTTTCTTGTGTTTTACGTTCTTCTTCTGCTTTTTGAAGTAAATAATAATCGGTATAATTTCCTGTAAACCATTTGATTTTTCCATCTCCTTCAAAAATCATCATTTCATCGATTACTTTGTCCATAAAATAACGGTCATGGCTAACAACCATCAAACAACCCTGAAAATCATTAAGAAAATTTTCTAAAACGGTTAAAGTTGGTAAATCCAGGTCATTTGTAGGTTCGTCTAAAATTAAAAAATTAGGATTTTGGAACAAAACAGATAATAATTGTAAACGTTTTTTTTCACCTCCGCTTAACTTTTCAATAAAAGTATATTGCTGTTCCGGACTGAAAAGAAAAAGTTCCATGAATTGAGAAGCTGAAATTTGTTTTCCATTGGACAAAGGAAATGATTCTGCTAAATCTTTCACAAAGTCAATGGCACGTTGATTTTCTTTAAAAGAAATTCCACCTTGCTTAAAATGACCTATTTTTAAAGTTTCGCCAATTTCAATTGTTCCTGAATCCATCGATTCTGTGCCTTCGATGATTTTTAAGAAAGTTGTTTTTCCCACTCCGTTTTTCCCAATGATTCCGATTTTGTTGCCTCGTCCAAAAAAATGAGAAAATTTATCTAAAATAATTTTGTCGCCAAATCGCTTGGAAATTTCTTTCATTTCGATGATTTTTTTTCCTAAACGAGTCATTTTCATATCCAAAAGTACTTTGGAATCGCTTATTTTTTTATGTGCTTTTTCTTTGGTTTCATAAAAAGCTTCTATTCGGCTTTTGGACTTTGTAGTGCGGGCTTGCGGTTGACGACGCATCCATTCGATTTCTTTTCGATATAAATTTTGGGCTTTATCGATTTGTGCTAAAGTATTTTCAATCCGTAAAGCTTTATTGGTTATATAGGTTTCATAATTCCCATTATGAACGTAAATTTGTTCGTCTTCTAATTCAATTATTTTT
>JAQVDG010000058.1 GCA_028698395.1 Weeksellaceae bacterium | reverse complement strand
TATTTAGAAAAAGAAAACAATCATTATTTATTGGATATTCCTGTAGCTGATTTTCATGGCATTGGACGATTTATTTTAGGTTTGCCCGGAGAAATTAAGGTGCTTGGCCCTGAGGAGTTTAAAAATTTTCTACAAGATTTACGAAAAAAATTTGATGACTGACAGAATTTGACAGTGATAGTTTTGATTTTTGTATTCTAAACTGAAATAAAATGGAAACAAAGAGACAAAACAAAGAACATTTAGCAAATTTCAATATTGCAGGTTTTACTTATTACGATGGTGCAGAATCCTTTATGGAATTAAAGATAGGGATGGAATTGACCTTGTCTTTGGATGAGGTCAATAAATATGATGCCCGTGCGGTAATGATACATTTTAAAGATTATAAATTAGGCTACATCCCTCGTCAAGAAAACCGAATTTTTTACAAACTTTTAAAATCAGGCTTGGATGAACATATCACAATTCGAGTACAAAGCCTAGACGCAAGTGAACATCCTGAGGCACAAGTAAGAGTTGTATGCCATTTGGTGGGGTGATAAGATAAAAGTATCTTTATTCAAATATAGATGATATGCGATTTAAAATTATATTACATAAAATTTCAGGAAATCAAATTCCTATCAATTATCAGTATCCATTAAGTGCTGTTATTTATAAAATATTGGCTAAAGGAAATACGGAATACGCTCAATTCTTGCATGAAACTGGCTATGGAAAGGGTTTTAAATTGCTTTCTTTCTCGCAGTTGAATGTGCCTTTTAGGATTGAGAGGTTTGATAAGATTGAAGGGATTGGAAAAAAAGATAGGATGAGATTGTTAGGTGATGAAGCGAGTTTTCAGATAGCTTTTCATTTGCCACAAGCAATGGAAAATTTTGTAAAAGGTCTTTTTCAAAGTGAGCAAATTGATATTGCGGACAAAAAATCCAAAGTGAGCTTTTCGGTAAAATCGGTGGAAAGTTTGCCCAATCCTTTGCAGGAACACAAAGAAAATGAAATTGTCAGTGTGCAACTAAAACCTTTGTCGCCAATGGTAGCCGGATTGCGGAAAGACAACGGTAAATATGATTTTCTTGATCCAGAGGATGAACGGTTTACAGAAAGTCTACTATATAACTGGCGAAGTAAAATTGCTACTTGCTTTGATGAAGCAACGTCGACTTCGGCTTTGTTGATGATGGAAGTGTTACCAATGAAAACACCGTTTAAATCCCGTTTAATTACCATTAAAGCCGATACATCTGAAGAAACTCAAATCCGAGGTTGGATGAATTTCGGATTAAAAGTAACGGGAGAGAAACGATTTGTGGAATTGTTGCTGAACTCCGGTACGGGCGTGTATAATGCACAGGGAATGGGGTGTATGGAGGTGGTGAACAATAAGGTAAAATAAAAAAGAGGAACTAAAATGAGAACAATATTATTTCAATTCCATTAATGGTGCGATTGAAAATTCCCCTTTTTTTATGCAAATGTATATAATGAGAACTATACTTGAAAATAATTTATAAATTGCGACTATGATTAGAGAACTTATAAATTTTACGGATACAATAGATGATGGTTTTTTAACACTTGGTTCAAGTCCAAAAGAAGGACTTCATATTTTGTTACAATTAAACACAAATGATAAGGAAGAAGCCTTTATAGATTTTGAGAATATTCAGTATGAACAGTATTTTAAAAAACAAAAAACTGAAATATCAAGTTTCTTGAATTTTTGCAAAACACTACATCAAAATGCGTGGTGTATTGATACGAATAAATGTTTTGATTTACCCACGAAGGCAATTCATACTTGCTCTCCATTTGTGGTAGCATTTAAAAGAGAACATTTAGAAGGTGGAGTAAAATACAAAAACAACCAAACGAAAAAGAAAAAACAGATTTATGAGCGATTCGGAGATTATTTCGAGAAAGCCTTTTTTCTTTTAGAAGATGAAGATGAAAAAGATTTGTATAAAGTCTTTGAAAGATTTTTCGTACAAAATAAATTCTCTGAAATTCTTGAAAAGATTGAAATAGAGAATGCTTCTAAGAACAAGCAACTGGATGAAGAAAGTGAATTGTTAAAGTCAAAGCTCAAAGACACTAAAGATAAGTCAGAAAAAGAGACAATTAAAGAGGCTATAACAGATATTGACGAGGAATTGGCAAAAGTAAAGCCTTTACAGGATAGTGATTATATTATTTTTTATTTAGAAAAACCGCTTGAAGATTATAAAAAGGCACACAAAAAATATTTAGACGACAAACTTTTTAATACTGACAAGTATAATACCAAACCTGATGAATTAGGAGTTCTTTACGGAACGAGTAATTTTATGAATGGCTTCAATAGTAATATGCCTTTTCTGCTGCATCAAACGGCAAGCTTTGATATTCCAGGGAGGATTTCAAACATGGACGCTAAGTTGTTGTACGATTTGTCAAATATGTTCCCCAATAAGACACTCCCTAATCCTCTTCCCATTTTTATTTATAAAGAAGAAGTATTGCAAAGTAAAGTCATAAGTATTTTTAGAGAAAGCGGTTTTAAATATGGATACAAAGAAATCATTCAGAAGTTGGTTGAAATAAATGAGGATGAAGTTTCAAATTATTATCTCCTGTTTTGGCAAAACACAAAAGATGGAATTGTATTTAAAGACTTCGATTTTGTATCCAAATTTGAATATAAAATTGAAGATTTAATTATTCAAAACCTTTTCGAGATTAAAGAAAAGGGAGGGAAAGCCGATAAGTATTATCCGCTCATAAAAACAATTTTCGATTTAGAGCAACAGGTTTTTAAACCTTTGATTCAAAGCAAATATCATCGTGTGGATTATTTCGGAGACTTAAAAAAAGATGATTATGAAGGGCTGGATTTAACTTTTTCTTCGTTCTCAAAATTCCGAAAATCAGTTTATGATTTTGTTTATAAATCACAGCGAAATACCATTGATGGGAACGTTTTTTACGAGTTGGTCTTCAATAGTATTTTAGATGATATTAAAAACGACAATGAATATGGCATCAAAGAAAAGCTGAATATATGGTACAGTCTATTTAAATATTTTAATCCTAAAACAAATATAAATATGGTAAACAAATTAAAGGAATATCAAGAGTTTGTCACAGCACTCATAGCTGGCGAGGAGCTTGCCGATATTACGGATGAAAAATTTGCATTCGCTGCCGGTCAGGTTATCGAATACATTTTAAGTAAAAGCAAATCAGCAGACAAAAGTTTTAATCCATTAGAACCTTATTTACAACAATCAAAGTGCTCAGAGTTTAAGAAAGCTATTGCCAATGATTTTGGAAGATATAAGCACGAGAATTTCTCGAATAATTTTGAGAAAGTCGCTGCTTTTGTTTTGAGTTATGAAACAGATGCTAATTTAAAGCATCTTTTACCGCAAATCCTATCAGGTGTTTTTGCAAAGAATCAATTATTTAGTTCAACCAATCAAAAATAAAAAATTATGTCAACATTTAACAACAGAGTTTACGGCACCGCTATTATTAAATCAATCAATTCCAACTACAATGCAGACTTCTCAGGACAGCCTCGAAAGCTTCCTAACGGAACTGTTTATGCTACCGATAAAGCATTGAAATATTCCATTAGAAATTATTGGAAAGATGCTTTGGGAGAAAAGATTTTTTATTTTAAATCTTTAAGTGAGGAAATGTCTCCTCGAACTTTAGACGAGACTTATAACCTTCATTTTGGCGATTTTAAAGGAAAAGATAAAAGCCCTGAATTAAGATTGGAGGTTTTAAGAAACATTTTGAAATGTTTGGATGTGAAATTATTCGGCGGAACCTATGCGGGAAAGACTAATATTTCAATTCACGGCACCTGTCAAATTACTCACGGGTTAAACAAATTTGTTGAGAATGTAATCTATTCCGAACAAATAATGTCGCCTTTTAGAAACCCTGGAGAAAAAAGCATAGATAGCACGATGACCACTTTGGGTTCTCAAGCTCGATTAGAAGAAGGTCATTACGTTCATCACTTTTCCGTAAATCCAAAAAACATTGAAGAGGATGTCAATCGTGTTGAAAGTGAAGGCTTAACCATTAGTGATATTTCTAAATTAAAGGAAGGATTGAGAAAAGGAGCTACTTATTATGACTCGGCAGCTAAGGCAGGTACAGAAAATGAGTTGTTGCTATGGGTTCAATTGAAACCCGAGTCTAAAGTGGTTTTGCCCTCATTTGTCAGTTTGATTGAAATCAATGAAAATAGAGAAATCGATCTTACAAAAGTAAGTGAATTACTTTCAGAACCACATATTAAAGGTGATATTGAAAAGATTGAAATTTATTACAACAAGTCGAACACAAAAGTATTGAATGAACCTGCAGGAGCTGAATTTAATGAACTCTAAAACAATCGGCTTATGAAACTTATATCATTTGATTTACAAGCTGATTTTGCCTTTTTCAGAAAACCAGAAACCAATAATACCATAAACCTGTCTTATAATGTTATTCATAAGCCAGTTATATTGGGAATCTTGGGAGCAATACTCGGATTTGATGGTTACAAGGAAAAAGGAAAAATGCCGGAGTATTATGAGAGGCTCAAAGACATAAAAGTTGGCATTGAACCCTTGATGCACGATAAAGGCAATTTTGCAAAGACCAACATTAAGTATTCAAATACGGTGGGTTATGCCAACAAAGGAACAAATTTTTTAACTGAAGAACTTACATTGGTAAATCCTGCATACAGAATATATTTAATGTTAGATGGTCAGGATACATTGCATTCTCAATTATTAGATTCCTTGGAAAAAGGGGAATCTGTTTACATCCCTTATTTAGGTAAGAATGAATTCACGGCTTGGTGGAATCCTTCAAGTTTTACAGATTACCATTTTTTGACTAAAGAGATTACCACCGAAGAAAGTGTGAAAATCAAGTCTATTTTTCAAAAGGAAATTGTTCTAAAAGACAATGTCGAAGCTCCATTTCCGGATTTGTTGAATATTGATACTGAAGAAATTAACTTTTTGTATTTTGAAAGATTACCTAAAGATTTTGATTTGGAACTAATGCAATACGACATCACAGAATTTGCTTTCTCAAATTATCAAATAAAAAATGCACGCCTAATAGAAAACTTAATTTTCGTTGAAGAATTAGACGCTTATGTCCAATTATTTTAAATCCGTTACTGATATATTAAATGAACTTCCTGCATTGCACACTTTTTTAGACGATGCAGGAAACTATTTTGCACATTTACCTAAAAACAATACTGGTGTTCCAAAAGAAACTTTGGAGGAACATATCCAATTAGTAAATCAGTATTTTGCACGGTTAATAAACGAACACGGACTCGAACCTGTTATTGATAATTTAATTAAAGAAATTAATACTTCTGATAATCTTGCTACAAGTAACTATATCAAAAAACTGTTTGTGAATACCATCGTGTATCACGACTTTGGTAAAGTAAACGAGCGATTTCAATCGGATAAGATGCAAAATGAATTGTTCAGTTCTTCTGTTGCTTCTGATAGTCCCATCGGCTCTACACATTCGGCATTAAGCGCATTCATATATCTCAGTAAACATCTGAATGAAATCGCATTGGAACATAAATCTAATCCTATATTAATTACGGCTTGTATTTATTTATCTTATTCTATATTCAAACATCACAGCAGACGATTTGACGACGGAGCTTTTGATACCACAGGTTTTGCGGATTATAAAGCTAAATTTGATTTTGATAATCTCAAAAACTTCCTATCTAATTACCTACAAACGTTTAGCTATGATATAAATCCAAAAATAATTCAGTTAATCGGGCAAAATCGTCTCTTAAATAATAAAAAGATTTTAAGTACAGAGAATTCCTTCTCGCTCTACTCCCTATGTCGACTAAACTTTTCATTACTCACAGCTTCCGATTATTTGGCAACCAATGAGTATATGAATAGTAATAAAGAATATTCAGCAAAAATTACTGATTTTGGAACAATTTCAAGGGAAAGAATCGAGGAGATTTATCATTTTGTAACCAATGCCGATTGGTTGAATGAAACGGAAAGAAAGAAGAATTACAACAAAGCGGTTTTTGAAAAAACAGAAAACTACAAGTTTCAAAATCCGCAGAATGCAACTGGAGACAATCTGAACATTCTTCGAACTGAAATGGCAATAGAAGTGATTGGTAAGATTCGTTCTAATGCTGACCGTAATTTGTTTTACATAGAGGCACCAACAGGAGGAGGGAAGACAAATCTTTCGGCTTTGGCTGCAATAGAAT
Organism: Weeksellaceae bacterium; assembly: GCA_028698395.1. Next base: position 2,836 of record JAQVDG010000058.1, on the reverse strand, counting down.
TATTGAAAATACATCAAGGAAAGTACAATAAGGTTTTTTATGTATTTCCTTTTACAACACTCATTACTCAAACCTATAAATCGCTTAAAGAAACGTTGGGATTGCAAGATAATGAAATGGTGGAATTGCATTCCAATTCAGGAATGAAAGTAAATAGTGAGGATGACAATTACGGAAACGATAAATTAAACTACATCAATCATCTTTTCGTCAATTATCCGTTTACTTTTTTATCCCACATTCGATTTTTCGATATTCTAAAAACAAATGAAAAAGAAACGAATTACCTGTTGCATCGCATAGCTAATTCTATTGTGGTCATTGATGAATTGCAATCGTATAATCCGCAACATTGGGATAAAGTGATTTATTTTGTCAAGCAATACGCCGACAAATTCAATATCAAGTTTATACTGATGTCTGCTACTTTACCGAAGTTAGACAAACTGAACGTAATAAAAGAGCAGACACAGGATTTTGTTTATTTGTTGCCTAATGCTAAGAAAAACTATTTCAATAATCCCAACTTCTCCGGAAGAGTTGCTTTTAATTTTGATTATTTCGACAGAACAGTTTTGGAACTTGCCGAGCTTGCCGAAAGATTGCTGGTAGAGTCTGAAACCTATTCAAATAAAGATTTTGGAAACGCCAAACCTGTGGGTAGTGTATATACAATTATTGAATTTATATTTAAGAAAACAGCATCTGAATTCTATAACATTATTAAAGAAACAGACTTTTTTGATGAAATATTTGTTTTGTCAGGCACCATTCTTCCGCATCGCAGAAAGGAAATTATCAATTTTCTGAAAAATAAAAACAATAGAAAAAAGAAAGTTCTATTAATAACTACACAAGTCGTGGAAGCTGGTGTGGATATCGATATGGATTTAGGCTTTAAAGACCGTTCGCTGATAGATAGTGATGAACAATTGGCAGGAAGAATTAACCGAAATGTCAATAAACAAGATTGTGTTTTGTTTCTTTTCAACCATAATAAAGAAGCATTTATATATGGCAAAGACAAACGATTAGAACTGACAAGAAAGTACATAAAACAGGAACAATATATTGATATTCTAAACAACAAAGACTTTGACCGATTGTATGATATCGTTTTGAATGACAGAAATGAATGGAACGATAAAATAATGGTGGAAAACTTTAGTGACTATGAAAGCAAAATCAAATTCCTGAAATTCAAATCTGTACACGATGATTTCAAACTGATTGAACAAAATAACATTTCTTGTTTTATACCTTTATCTGTTCCAGTAGAAGTTGATGGAATTGTTGAAAAACAAAAAGATAATGTATTTACTCAATCAGAACTGGACTTCCTGAAACAATATCAAATGTTCCCAAATGATGAGAATGAGATTGAAGGTAAAGAAGTGTTTGATGTGTATTTAAGTCTTATTCACAACAAACAAGATTTTATAAAGCAAAAAACAGATGAAAAAATTCTGCAAGGTATAATGTCAAAGTTTGTTTTTTCTTTGTTCGTAAGTGATAAAATAGAAAAGCAAATCATTTATTATTCTAATGAAGAAAAAAGTGGGTTCGGTTTTAAGTATATTGAATATTGGAAAGATTTTTACGATGTAAAATCAGGGATGAGGGACACCGACTTTTATAGTAACGAAACCCAATTTCTATGACCGTCAACGCCACACTCATCAACCTTTACAACGTATGCCCGCGTGAATGTTGGCTGCACGCCAATGGAATACGGATGGAGCATACCAGCGATATGGTGGCTGACGGAAAACTATTGCACGAAATCAGTTATGCCGATAGAAATATGAAGCATTCGGAACTGTCCATTGAAGCGCAATACAACGGAATAAGTTTATATGGAAAAATTGATTTTTATGATGCCAAACGAAAAGTGATACACGAAACTAAACGAGGCAATAAAGTAGAAAACGCACATATTTGGCAATTGAAATTCTATATATGGCTCTTCAAACTCAATGGAATCGATGATGTGATTGGTATCATTGAATATCCTTTATTGCGACAAACCGAAGAAATAATATTGTCAGTGGAGGATATAGAGCAGCTTCAAGTGTTGACAAAAAAGGTGGTTGATCTAAAAGAGAATGAGGTTTGCCCACCTGTCATTAATGCTAAAATATGTAAATCATGCTCCTACTACGAACTCTGTTATGTAGATGAATAAGGACCTCCATAATCAAAATGTTTTTACTTTTCACAAAAAGCAATCGATGAAAATGCTTTTTACAAAAATCATTTTGTATATTTGCTTTATATAAAAAGCATTTTAAAATATAGATAATGAAAAGTAGGTTGCTCAAAATATCAGAAAAACGCAAGAAAGGGGTACAGACCCATTTTGTGCGGTATTTGTATGACGACATCGACTGGACACCGACTTTGATACTCATCAAAGGAGCACGGGGTGCAGGCAAAACAACCTTGTTATTGCAGCATTTTAAAAACCATCCAAAAAATGCCATTTATTTGAGTTTGGACGATTTTTATTTTGAATCCAATCGTTTGTTGCTACTGCTTGAGGAATTATATGAGTCGGGGTACAGAAGATTCTATTTGGACGAAGTACATCAATATCAACACTGGTCCAAGGATTTGAAAAACCTGTATGACAATTATCCCGATGTGCAAATCATCGCTACAGGTTCTTCGGCTTTGCAAATTGACAAAGGCAGTGCCGATTTATCCCGGAGAATGACGGAATACCAACTGTTTGGCTTGTCGTTTAGAGAGTATTTGGAGTTGGAGTTGAATGTAAAAACACCTGTTATTTCCTTGGAAGATTTATTGAACAAACACGAAGAATACAGTGTGCAAA
>JAQVDG010000057.1 GCA_028698395.1 Weeksellaceae bacterium | reverse complement strand
AATTTTCTCGTAATCAGTCTTTAAGAAATTATTTAGTCTTTCAATTCTAGTTTTGTTATCTAGTCCTTCATCACTGTTATTTAACTTCGCTGGATTATATAAAAAACTCTTTAGAAAAGTCAATGAAATTGACTCTTTAGGATCTAATTTACTTCTAACTCGTATGTCTAAAAATGATCTATCATTAATATAATCTAATAAAAAATCTTTCGAAGATAGTGAAATGTAAAAGTTTCCAAAGTTTTTTGAATCGTATCCTTCGTCAGTTTTTACAAAACCAAAATCATCAATTAAAAACTGATACAGTTTATCTCTTTTTCTATAATTTAAAAGCTTATCCATAAAATCAATGCTTTTCAAATAACGTTTAGTTGTTGTTTTTTGTCTTGCCAATAGCATTTTATTTCAACTTTGCTCCATTAGTCGTATCTTATTTTTTTTCGGCTTGCTGCTAACGACCGAGGCTATGGGCAGTAGCCGATTGGCGGGCGTATTCTTTGTCGCACAACACAAAAGCTAATGCGGGAGAAAAACCTCCAAATTGCTCCAAATTAGGCTATTGTCCCATAGGCGTGTGTTACCGCCTAGGTGTTTTGTCAGAGAATTTGTTTTCATTCAGCGAGCAAAACTGTCAAACGTGCGTTGAAGTAGGCGAGCTCTTTGGCTGGTTTTGGTTTTAGCGTTGATTTGTGCGACCAGACAATGTGCTTGACTACGTGGGTGGATTGCTCACAACTATATCAACGGCAAACCCAATTCTTTTAAAAATTCGTTGTGTTTGTCTGTATTTGTTTTAATACTTTCGTTAATTGAAATCATTTTTTTGTTTACTTCTTTCAAGTCAATTTGAATTTCGTCTTCTGAAGTACTCACGTATCTTGAAATGTTCAGATTGAAGTCATTCTTTTTTATTTCGTCCATTAAAACTCGGCGAGAATATCGCTCTCTTTCATTCCTGAATTTGTAAGTTTCTACGATATTATCTAAATGCTTTTCAGAAAGAGTGTTTTGTCGTTTTCCTTTTTCGAATTGCTCACTCGCATTTATAAATAATACATCGTCTCGTTTTTTACATTTTTTCAATACTAAAATACAAACTGGAATACCTGTTGAATAAAACAAATTGGATGGTAAGCCTATTACGGTATCAATATGATTATCTTTTAAAAGCTTTTCTCGGATGCGTGCTTCTGCACCACCACGGAATAGAACACCATGAGGCAAGATAATTGCCATCGTACCATCATCAGCTAATTGACCTTCTGTGCCTAAGAAATGAAAACCATGTAATAGAAAAGCAAAATCAGCAGCAGACTTCGGCGCTAAACCATAACCTTTAAAACGAAAATCTTCTGCCAATGTATCGTTTGGTTCCCAACGTAAACTAAAAGGCGGATTGGCAACAATAGCATCGAATTTTATTTTTTTGCTCGGATTCATTTGGTTAAATTCATCCCATTGATTCAATAAAGTATCGCCGTGGAATATCTCAAACTCAGTATCTTTCATACCATGTAAAAGCATATTCATGCGAGCAAGGTTATAAGTGGTGATATTCTTTTCTTGCCCATATATTTTTCCGATTGTTCCTTTTCCTTTAGTTTCATTTTTCAATTGTGTACGAACATTCAATAAAAGAGAACCTGAACCACAGGTGAAATCCAAAACTTTAGTCAATTTATGTTTGTACCCTTGTGTTGGGTCGTGGGAATCCAAAAGTACAATTCGGGAAAGAATGGTTGAAATTTGTTGAGGCGTGTAAAATTCTCCAGCTTTTTTACCTGAACCGGCCGCAAACTTACCAATCAAATATTCATAAGCATCTCCTAATGTATCGGTATCAGTTGAAAAGTCAGCAATACCTTCTGCTATTTTTCTGATAATCTTACAAAGTTTGTCATTTCTTTCTTTCTCAGTTTTACCAAGCTTCTCCGAATTAAGGTTAATTTCAGAGAAAAGTCCTTTAAACGTAGTTCCAAATGATTCATCTTCAATATATCGAAATCCTTCTCGAAGCGTTTGCAATAATTCATCATTTTGTCTACTAGCCAAATGAGTGATGTTGCTCCACAAATATTTTGGTTTGATAACATAATGCACTTTTTTACGCATATTATCCTCAAACTCTGCAATATCATCATTATTGATTTTGTACCAGTCTTCCAATGGAGGAGGTACGGTATAATCAAATCTACTATCCTTTGAACGACTTGCTGGATAATCTTTACCTAATTCTTTTTTAGCTGCTTCTTCATAGTTGAAGGACAAATACCGAAGAAAGAGAAATGAAAGCATATAATCACGAAAATCATCCGCATTCATAACTCCTCTCAAATCATTGGCAATATCCCAAAGTGTATCGCCTAATTTTTTATGTTGTTCTTTTTGTGTCATTGATTTCTGTTTTTATGAGAATATTTCAGGCAATTGGAATTCGTATTTATCTGTAAAAGCTTTCAGTATTTTTTTGAATAATTCTTTATTGTCCTCATTCATTTCAACGGGCTGATAGATTGAATATTTACCGTGACTTAATAAGTTTAGAGCCCGCGAAAAAAGGACTTCATCTTCCACCCCTTTGATACAACTTGAAAAGTCGTCACTTCCAAAGAATGTGGATGTTTTATCTAAAATCGCCCTTAACATATTAAAATGATAAGTGTTGACTTGACCATTTTTATCAACTTTCTTCAATTCGGTCAACATTGCTACGTGGTGAAAAAAAGGTGTTTCATCGGTTGCTCTCAAAATATAGCCTTCTGTACCGTTTTTATGTAGGAAATGACTTTTATGTTCAATTTTCTTTAGCTCATTATACATCACATTGTAGAACAATGAATGATGAGAGGAAATCACAACTTTTACTTTGTCTTTTCCTCTTTTCAAAAGTTTTGCTAAATCACTCGCTACACCAATGGCGTTATTGTCGTCAAGTGATGAAATGGGGTCGTCTATATAAATGTATTTTACCCAGTTATACGGACCATTACCATCGTCATCAATAGCAAGCTCAATCAGGACAAGGAAAATACACCAAATGAAAATATTTTCTTCACCTCTGGAAACTTTAATATCGGGTTGAATAATGTATTCTGGTTCACCTGAATCAGGTCTGAATCTTGGATTTTTTACTTGTTTTTTAAATGAAATAGTTTTCTTAATAAAATCAAGGTCAAAATTGAAGTCAGCATAACGTTCCAAATAACCAAAAATTTTTTCATCTAACGCCAATTCTTTAAAACCATCAAAAAATGCAGACTTTGTATTTATAATTAGATGCCTTTCTAAGTCATTTTCAAGGTCGTTGTTCCAATGAAAGAGATCTTCTGTAAAAGCATTGTAATAAAGCGTGTCGGTTAAAGGGTTTTTCTTTCGCTTCTTGCTTATGTCTTTAAATTCCATTGAAAGACGAGTTTTACCCGTTCCATTATAGGCATAGAGCAAAACAAAGTTATGATTGTTTAAATCGTCCCTTAGCCTGACTGCAACATTTCTTAATGTTTTGTACTTAAATAATTTATTTTGTGTACTCATTTTATTCTATCATTTTTGGAAACAAAACCTGCATCAATCCTTTTTTGTGTTTTTTCAATTTTTCAATTTTTTCTGCTTGCGACTTGATAAGTTCATCTAAAGAAGAAAGGCAAGATGATATTTTCTGCTGTTCCTTGTGGTTTTTAGGATATAAAATTTGAACATTTGAAATCCTTGTTGCTGAAATACCTAAAACCTTTGCTCCTTGAGCTTCTCTCTGTATTTGCTTTCTTATCCAATCGGATTTGAATAAATACCCACCAAACCCAATCGCCAATTTCTTTTCCTTTTGTCTTGCCAACAATGTGTGTAAACCTGAAACAAGGTTTTCTTTATTCAAATTGACTATTTCAATACTTTTACCAACATCATTCATGTCTTCAGATGCATCCGCAAAAATTATGTCCCCGGCAATGCAATAACTTTCCTTTCTGATTTTTTCAATAGATACATCTGGATTTATAAATGGTACATCTTCCTTACTAATATCGAATAAGGTATTGAATTTGGTGTGAATATCTCCATAGTGAATATTCTTTACTGAACCATTTTCATAGTTCAAATATTCTCTGGCAAATGAATTTGTAACTTTAAAATCATAAACATCCCCAACGGTTTCTTTTATCCAATTTTCATCATTTATAAATTCAGAAAAACGATACTTCGGCATTTTCCCCCCTTCTTGTGGAAAAAAGTTTTGTATCAAGCCTTTTTTATGGTCTTTGAGCAAATCCAACTTTTGGTTGTGTGCTTCAATCAAATCGTCTAAAGATGAAAGACACGATGCTATTTTTAGTTGTTCTTTGGGTAAAGGAAATGGAAGTTTTAATTTTTGATATTCCGAAATGTAATATCGTTTATGTTCTGTCGCATTAAAATCAATTTGAGAAATAAGTTCGTAGGTAAATCTTAAATCATATTTCTTTTTGGGCGTAAGTATTTTTATTGCAGATGATTTAACCTTAAAAGAAAAGTTGACAAATTTGCTATCAACAGTAAAGTCGTCAAAAATTATTGCTGGCAATTTCTTATAAATACCAAAATCTTCATTCGTATAACCTAAAATAAAGCTTTTATTAGCTGTCAATACAGGTGTTCCCTCATTTAGATAATTTGTATTATGAACGATATACTTATCTGGTCTCTCATAATCAAGAACATCTTCCAACGTTTTCAAGTCCCATTCTCCCTCATTCTTGAACTCAGGAAAACGTATTTCGGGTATTAATTTTCTTTTCTTACTCATACGCTGCTAATCCTGAAATTTCACGACCTTGTGCCAATTTTTTTAATTGTGGTACTAAGTCTTCCATTAATGCTAATTCCTTTACTCTGCGTTCTTTCCAACTCAAATCCAATGGAGCTAAAAGGTCAGTAAGTTTTTCACCGTCAAAAATCATTCGGTTCATTATCCTTTCTATAAACTTTTTCAAGTCAGCTGTTTGTAAGCCGTGTTTGTATGCAATAGAAGCAATTTCCTTATTGTATTTATTGTCCTTATATTGAACTAAATTGAGTTTTAATTCTTCAACAGTTTGACCTATTGACCAATCAACTTGCTCTATAAATTCGGATAAATCTTCATCATCCATTAAATTTGAGATAGATTTCAATAAGTTAATTATTTGTGGTTTGGTCATTGTCTGCTTAGCAGGTTTCTTTTGCGTGCTGTCGGCAATCAAATTCATTATGTAATCATAATCAATCACGGCAGAAGCAAACAATACAAATTCAAAATCAAGTTGTTGAATTTCGGGTGGTGCATTTTCGCCTTCTTTTTGTTGTATTTCTCTTAGTTGCTTGGCAGTTTCTATGTATGAACTGCGGAACTCCTGCAAAGTGTCTTCAGGCAAAATGGCTTTGATTTTCGCCTTTTGTTCTTCGTCTAAGTCGGTGTACTGGTCAAGCTGTGTTTTGAGCCGTTGTACTTCCTTAAAATTTTGTACAAAAGAAATTCTCGCTGCATCACCTTTCAAATTGTACACTTCTTGTGGTTCGTTTATTAAATTTTGCTCCTGCATAAACAAGCCTAATTTCTCAACGGCTTCTTTGTACTTGTCTATCATTATAGGTGCTGGGTCAACCAACCAAACTTCTCTTGCATTGCCGTCATCTTCTCCAGAGAAAAGTGCAATTGCTTGATTTACGCTTTCTTGTTGAGAACGGAAATCTAAAATATTACCATAAGGTTTTGTGTCGTTCAAAACACGATTAGTTCTTGAGAAAGCCTGAATCAATCCGTGATATTTCAGGTTTTTGTCAACATATAACGTATTCAAGTATTTGCTGTCAAATCCTGTAAGCAACATATCTACCACTATGGTAATGTCAATCTTGCTTTCGTGTGGATAATCTTTATTGCTGTATTGTTGGTCTTTGATGCGTCTTTGCACATCTTGATAATATAAATCAAATTCGTTGATGCTATGATTTGTTTTGTATTTCTTATTGTAATCATCAATAATTTCAATCAATGCTTTTTTCTTCTCTTCTGGATTTTGTTTGTTATCCTCACGTTCTTGTGTTAAATCTTCCTGAAATTGCTTGATATCGAGCGCGTTTTTTTGACTTTGTTGGTCTCCCTGCTTTGCTATAAGTTGTGATGGTGGCGAAAATACACAAGCAATGTTCAAAGGAATATATTCAGGATTTTCCGTTTGTTTCCTATATTGTAATTCTTTGAAAATCTGATAATATTCAATAGCATTATTTATGGAAGCCGTAGCCAAAACGGCATTGAATTTTCTTAAATTAGTAGCAGCATTGTGTTTGCTTAAAATAGCTTCAACTACAGCCTGACGTGATATAGTTTCACCATGCATTTGGTTTTTATTCCCTTTGAAATAATCTATATGAAAACGCAAAACGTTTTCATCATCAATAGCGTGGGTGATGGTATATTTATGTAATTCGTGTTCGAAAATGTCTTTTGTCTCTTTATATTTAGCTTCTTCGCCCTCACGAACAATATAAGTCGCATTTCTTTCAAATATAGGTGTACCTGTAAAGCCAAACAATTGTGCCTTTGGAAAAAACTCTTTAATTGCTTGGTGATTATCGCCAAACTGTGAACGGTGGCACTCGTCAAAAATGAAAACAATCCTTTTATCTCTTAATGGTTTAAGCCGCTCCTTATAAGTTTGAACGCCTTTGTTTGCCTTCTTTTTATTTCGGATGCTGTTTTCATCTAATGCTAAGCCTAATTTTTGAATGGTGGTTACAATAACTTTATCGGCATAATCAGTAGAAAGCAAACGTTTTACTAAAGTTTCAGTATTGGTATTTTCTTCAACACTACCTTCCTGAAATTTATTAAACTCGTCTCGGGTTTGTCTGTCAAGGTCTTTGCGATCAACCACAAATAAACATTTTTCAATGTCGTGGTTGTCTTTAAGCAAAGTTGAAGCTTTGAAAGAAGTTAAGGTTTTACCGCTTCCTGTTGTGTGCCATATATATCCGTTCCCTCTGTTTTGCTTAACACATTCCTCAATTGCCTTTACTGCATAAATTTGATATGGTCGCATTATCAGTAATTTTTGTTCGCTTTCAACCAAAACCATGTATTTGCTGATCATTTCGCCCAGTGTACACTTTCTCAAAAACTTTTCAGTGTATAAATCAAGGTGTGTTATTTTCTTGTTGTTTTCGTCTGCTAATTGATAAACAGGCAAAAAACGTTCGTCTGCATTGAATTGAAAATGCTGAATTTTATTATTAGCAAAATAATAAGTGTTTGTTCGGTTACTCACAATAAACAACTGCATAAAGCAAAGCAATGAGTTCCCGTAACCATTGCCGGGTTCGTTCTTGTAATCTACAATTTGTTGCATTGCCTTTCTCGGCGAAATATCAAGTCTTTTCAACTCAATTTGTACAACAGGCAAACCATTAATCAGTAAAATTACATCAAATCGTTGATGGCTGTTTTCAGTATTGATACGTAATTGACTAATAACTTCATAGTCATTTTTGCACCAGTCTTTAATATTTACCAAAGTGTAATGAAGAGGAGTACCATCTTCACGTTGAAAATATTGTCTTTCGCGCAAGAGTTTTGAAGCAAGAAAAACATCGGAATTTATGATTTCTTCTCTAAGTCTTAAAAACTCGTTATCAGTTAAGTGTACACGGTTTAGTTCTTCAAATTTGATTTTGAAGTTTTGCTCAAGCGTTTTTCTATCCACTATGTCAGGTCGATGGATGTACTTAAGCCCTTTAAGTTGCTCAATTAAATTTTCTTCTATTTGGTTTTCCTTATTCATTATTCTTCTTTCAATAAATCTTTTGGATTTACATCCAATATTTTAGCTATCTCATAAAGTACTTCAAGCCTTGGTTGTTGTCTATTTTGGACATAAGAGTTAACCATGTTGTAACTCTTTCCTAGTTTGTCAGCCAGCCAAGTCTGTTTTATGCCTTTTTCTTCTAAAACTTCCTTTATTCTGTTCATGAATTTCTTAATTTTCAAACGTCAAAGATAATCATTTGTAATATTTATCTCACTATATAAGATAAAAATCAATCAAAAAAATATCACCCAACACCTAAAGGGTGGTGGGTGGGCATGGGTGCGTGGAAGAATGAAGGCTCTTTTGGTTTTTCATAGCGTTGATTTCTGTGTCGGGAAAAACCAAATGTGCCTGAATGTGGGTTGATTTCTTCATTTCTTTTTTCTGTCTTTAAGTCGTGAATGGTCTGTTTTTTCTTTTTTTTTACACTTGGCGGTAACGTTTTTGCGCTTGGCGTTCGTTCGGGATTTCAGGGCACAAAACTGTCAATCCAGCACTAAAGTTGATTTGAAAAACTGCACTTGAATTTAAGCACGTCACCCCGCATGACGCCAAACGCATGTTAGCAGTAGCAATTCTCATTGGTCAATCAATTTAAGTTCTTTAAGTATTAAATAAACAATGTCTATTCGTGCATTTGCAAAGTCCTTGTTGTTTATGTCAGACGATTGAATGCAATTAGCGAAATAGTAAACTTTATTATTTGTCTCCAGATAGCCGACATACCAACCAATATCTTTGTTGTCTTGTCCGCACCAACCAGTTTTTGCTCTAACTACATAATCCAACGTGTCTTTTGCAATCATTATATTTTTTACAATGTCAACTGAACGCTGAGAAAAAGGAAGTTGGTTTTCGTGAAGTCGTTTTAAGAAGTCAATTTGCTGTTTAGGTGAAATACGAAGTCCGCCAGTTAGCCAAAACTTGTCTATGCCGCCTGATGTGTCAGCGTTCCCATAATTTGCTTTGTCAAGCCAGTATTTCATTTGTTGTCCGCCAACACGTCTTGCAAGCTCTTGATAATACCAAACTGTCGAGTTTTTAAAAGCGGTCTTTAAGTCGTGGTCAGCGTTCCAGTTTGGGTTTTGTCGTGTTACGCTGTCCCAAGGAATAACAAAGTTCTCGTCTTTAATTACTCCTGTCTCAAGTCCGATAAGCGAATTACAAATTTTATAAGTCGAAGCAGGTGAAAAAGTTTGCTCAAATTGGTTTTGGTTGTAAAAAACATACTTGTCATCTTGTGGGTCGTAAAGCACGAAAGAACCGTCAACATTAAATTGGTCGTAATACCTTTTAAAGTCGTCACGAATTTCAGTCGTCTGTTTTTGCTTACAAGATGTCAGTCCGAGAACCGTTAAAGTCAAAAGAATTATTGTTTGTTTCACTGTCGTCATATTGTTACTGCTAACGGTTAGTATATGCAAAGTAGGCGATTGCGGGCTTCAAACCTATCAAACCGTTACGATTTTGAAGCGGGCTACAACCCTTGAATTTACTGCTATTTCGCCTATTTTGTATATACATTGTTGT
>JAQVDG010000056.1 GCA_028698395.1 Weeksellaceae bacterium | reverse complement strand
AAACAAACTTAGCCAAAGGAGCAAATTGTTTATCTTGAAAAAGATACAATTCATCAGAATTGACTTCAAAATAATCTGTTTCCCGAAGGGCTTTTAATAATCGGTCTTCGGTATCGTCCGGGCAAGCCATTTTAGTACTGATGCCGTTATCCACTGATAATTTTGTTCGGTTTTCAATAGTATAAGATAGGTTTAAGCTGTTGCAATTGGCTTTTGCGTGTATTTTTCTTTCTTTTGAGTCAAAAATCAGATAAAAATCTTCGGGATTACTGTCGATTGGTTTTACAAAAAGAGCAGTTAATTGCCATTTTTTGTCTTCAACATCAAAATTCCCATTTTTTTCTAAAATATAATAGTCTGCTAAAGCTCCTTCAATTTTATTTCCTTCTATATCCAAATGCCGGATTTGATTTTCTTCTACTTTAAAAAAGTTAGAACCTTCACCTTCGGCAAAAGCATCTAATCGAATGGTGTTTCCGTCTGTCCAAGTGAATTTTCCGGTTTTTGTGTTGGTTAAAGGTGTATCGGTTAAGTATTTGGTAATTAATTCATAATCATCGTTTTCTTTGAGCGTTACAATATATTTGATTCCTTCACAGTCGGCACAAGGTTCGATTCCGGAATAAATTCCTGACCAATCCAAAGAATTCTGTGATGTATGCGAATCTGAGAGACTTTCATTGTTGTTTGCAGTTGAAATCTCGTTAGTATTGTCTTTTGAAGTAGAATTACAGGAAATAAAGATTCCTAAAATCATAGTTAAAATAATCCGAATATAGATTTTCATATTATTAAAATTTAAAATTTTCAGGTTGTACAAATTCTACGCTAAACTGTGAATAGAGTTATTTTCCTTTTGGAATAACTAAAAGTGGAACGCTTGAACGTTTGATGACTTCAGAAGCTACACTTCCAATGAACATATTGTAAAGAGAATTATGCCCCAAAGAACCAATTACAATCAAATCAGCTCCAATATCTTTTGCTTCCTGCACAATAATATCGGCTGGAATTCCTTTTTTCAGTGTAGCATCACACTCAATTCCTTGTTGTTCAATTTCTGTTTTTAGAAGTTGTAATTGTTCATTTTCCTCACTGATTGCGGTTTCCTCTAATTCCGGAAGATAAGTAAAACCGGTTTCGCTTATGATAACTCCCAAATCCAAAGTAGCAACATGAATCAAATGAATTTTGGCATTAACCAATTTTGCATGAGAAATTGCTTTTGCAATAACTTTTCGGTTAAATTCCGAGAAATCGATGGGAACAAGAAGTTTTCGACTCATAATAATAAGTTTTTAATTGAGCCTAAATTTAGTTTATTTTATTGAAACCTCAAAAATTTTATTTTCTTCCATCCATCCGATTAGTTGGTCGCCTTCTTCAACCTTTCCAACTCCGGCAGGCGTTCCGGTCATAATTAAATCACCAGTTTTTAGTGTAAAATACTGAGAAGCATTTGAAATAATCATTGAAAAATTATGAATCATTTGTTGCGTATTGCCTGTTTGTACCGTTTTTTTATTCTTTTCTAATCTAAAATTCAAATTATCCAAATCAAAATCTTTTTTATCATAGAATTCGCCAATTACGGCTGAACCGTCAAAAGCTTTGGCAATTTCCCATGGATAAGATTTAGCTTTGAGTTTTGATTGTAAATCGCGAGCAGTAAAATCAATTCCTAAAGAAATGTATTGAAAGTAATTTTCAGCAAATTCAAGTGGAATGTATTTTCCTTGTTTTGAGATTTTTAGAACAACTTCTACTTCATATTCAATGTTTTGACTGAATTCCGGTAAATAAAAATTTCGACCTTTTTGTAATAAAGCAGAATCAGGTTTTAAGAAAAAAACAGCTTCAGAAGGGACTTCATTGCCTAATTCTTTGGCATGTTCAGTATAATTTCGGGCAATACAAATAATTTTCATGATGAAATAGATATTAATTTGTTCTTTAAAATCATTCAAAATTAGCAGAAAGCTGAACTTTTGCAAAATAATTTTTTATTAATGATTTTCAGTCAATTACGTTTTTTTTAATGAGAAATAACCAATAAAAAGAGTGAAAAAAATTACTGGATTAGTCTAAAAGAAGTTTTTCAAGTGAATTCCTGAACTTTCTATTGGCTTTTTTGTACTTAATGTTTAATTTTGTACCACTAATTAAAGTGTAATGAAAGTAAGACCTTTGTTTAAATTATTAGCTGTTAGTATTTCTCTGTTAATTCTTGCTATTGCAATTTTTTGGAAGCCTATTCTTTGGCTTTTTTTGATTGTAGCACCTCTTATTATATTAGGAATAATTGATATTAATCAAAAAAAACACGCTATCCGTAGTAATTTTCCGGTAATTGGTCGTTTACGATATTTACTTGAAAGTATTCGTCCGGAAATTATGCAATATTTTGTTGAGAATGACCGAGAAGGTCGTCCCTTGGACAGAGTCATGCGAAGCATGGTTTATCAACGAGCAAAAAATGTAATCGATACTGTTCCTTTCGGAACTCAAATGGATGTTTATGAACCGGGATATGAATGGATGAATCATTCTATGTATGCCGGAAAAATGAAAGTAGATGAAGCTCCTCGTATTATGATTGGCGGTGAATATTGTACACAACCTTATTCAGCCAGTTTATTGAATATTTCAGCGATGAGTTTTGGTTCATTGAGTAAAAATGCAGTTTTAGCATTGAATAAGGGAGCTGCAATGGGTGGATTTGCTCATAATACGGGAGAAGGAGGAATCAGCCCTTATCACTTGGAACACGGCGGTGATTTGGTTTGGCAAGTTGGAACGGGTTATTTTGGTTGCCGGAATGAAAAAGGAGGATTTTCTCGGGAATTATTTACTAAAAATTCTCAGATTCCAAATGTTAAAATGATAGAACTTAAAATTTCTCAGGGAGCAAAACCCGGACATGGAGGAATTTTACCAGCTCGAAAAAACACAGAAGAAATTGCAAGAATTCGCCACGTAAAACCTCATACAGAAGTGGATTCTCCACCTTCCCATTCAGAGTTTAAAGATCCGGAAGGTTTATTACGATTGATTCATGAAATGCGCGAACTTTCCGGAGGGAAACCGGTTGGATTTAAATTATGTATTGGACGTAAAGAGGAATTTATATCCATTTGTGAAGCTATGGTAAAAACAGGGTTAAAACCGGATTTCATTACTATTGATGGTGGAGAAGGAGGAACAGGAGCGGCTCCGGTTGAGTTTTCTAATTCTCTTGGAATGCCTTTATTAGATGGATTAGCTTTTGCCATTGATGTTTTAAGAGGTTATGATTTGAAAAAAGACATTCGAGTTATTGCTTCCGGGAAAATCATGAGCAGTTTCCATATTGCACGAGCTTTAGCGATTGGAGCCGATTTATGTTACAGCGCACGCGCTTTGATGTTGGCAATTGGTTGTATCCAGGCTTTACAATGTCATTTGAATACTTGCCCAACCGGGATTACAACCCAAGACCCACAATTGGTAAAAGGACTTGATGTTGAAGATAAAGCTAAGAGAACCTATCAATTCCATAAAAACACAATGAAAAGTTTTGGGGAATTGATTTCTGCTTCAGGATTGGTACACCACAGTGATATTGACCGTTCTTATATTAATTTAAGAATGGATGTTCATAAAGTAGTAAGTTATGATGAACTGTATCCTGTAGTTGAAGTAGGAGCTTATCTGCATAAAATAAAAAAAGAACTACACACCTAACTAAATAGTTATGTCCGTAAAAATCACAATTGAGGAAGCTCTGGAAAAAGTAAATAGAGCCAATCAATTATTTCTTAAAAATAAAAATACATATTTCAACAGACCACTTGAAAAAATGCTGAAAGTAGGTCAGATTTTGGAGGAACGAAAAGAAGAATTCGCTAAAATTATTACCGAAGAAATGGGAAAACCTGTTTTTGAATCCATTGCTGAAATTGAAAAATCAGCATTGAATTGTCGGTTTTATGTTGAAAATTGTGAAGAATTTTTAAAAGATAAAAAATATTCAACTTCTCGTTATGATGCAGTAGTTCGCTATGAACCTTTTGGTGTGATTTTGGGTGTTATGCCTTGGAATTTCCCTTTTTGGCAGGTTTTTCGTTTTGCGATTCCTACAATTTTAGCCGGAAATACAGTAGTAGTAAAACATGCAAGTAATGTTCCCAAGTCGGCTCAGTTGATTGAAGAAATTTTCAGAGAAGCCGGATTTGAAGAAGGAACGTATTTCAATTTGAATTTAAACAGTTCTGATGTTGAGGTTTTACTTGATTATCCTTTTATTAAAGCAGTTTCTTTGACCGGAAGCGAAAAGGCCGGAGCTTCAGTAGCTTCCATTGCCGGAAGAAATATTAAAAAATCAGTGTTAGAGTTAGGTGGAAGCAATGCTTTTATAGTGTTGGATGATGCTGATTTAGACAATGTGATGGAAAAAGCAATGAATGCTCGTTTTCGGAATGCCGGACAAAGTTGTATTGCAGCCAAACGTTTTTTAATTCAAGAAGGAATCTATGATGAATTTGTGCAAGAGTTATCATATCGGATTCGACAATTGAAAATGGGTGATCCTTTTGACCCAACTACTGAAATCGGACCTTTAGCACGAGTTGATTTGGCAGAAGATTTAGAAAAGCAAGTCAAGCAATCGGTGAAAATGGGAGCTGAAATTGCAGTAGGAGGAAAGCGAAAAGAAGCTTTTTATGAACCAACACTTTTGGTAAATGTAAGTCCGGAAATGCCGGTTTTCACAGAAGAAACCTTTGGTCCGGTAGCTGTGGTGACAAAAATAAAATCTTTTGAAGAAGCAGTAGAATTAAGCAACCAATCTAATTTTGGTTTAGGTGTTTCAGTTTGTACCGGAAATGTAGCTAAATACAAAAATAAAGTTCATTTATTTGAAGAAGGAGCTGTTTTCTTTAATCAATTGGTGCGTTCTGATCCGCAATTGCCATTTGGTGGAGTAAAAAAATCAGGTTATGGACGTGAATTGTCAATCGACGGAATTCATGAATTTGTAAATACCAAAACCATTGTTTTTTCAAAAGAATAAAAAATTACCACAAAAAAATTAAAAAAACAAAAATATAAACATTTGATTATCAATCTAAAAATTGATTATTAAAATAATAAAGGATGAATTTGTAACATTTTCATCCTTTCTTCCGTATATGTATAGTATCACCTATATTGTAACAAAACCATTTAAATAAAAATACAAGAATGCGACAGCTGAAAATTACGAAGCAGGTCACCAATCGGGAAACAGCTTCTTTAGACAAATACCTTCAAGAAATTGGAAAAGTTGATTTAATTACAGCCGATGAAGAAGTTGAGTTGGCTCAACGAATTAAAGCCGGAGATCGGGTGGCTTTGGAAAAATTGACCAAAGCAAATTTACGATTTGTTGTTTCGGTGGCTAAACAATACCAAAATCAAGGGTTAAGCTTGCCGGATGTGATTAATGAAGGAAACTTAGGTTTAATCAAAGCGGCACAACGTTTTGATGAAACTCGTGGATTTAAATTCATTTCTTATGCGGTTTGGTGGATTCGTCAATCTATTTTACAAGCTTTGGCTGAGCAATCCCGTATTGTTCGTCTGCCATTAAATAAAATTGGATCTATCAATAAAATTAATAAAGCCTATGCTACTTTGGAGCAAGAACATGAACGAGCTCCTTCAGCAGAAGAAATTTCGGAATTATTGGATATGTCCGAAAGTGACGTGAAAGAATCAATGAAAAATTCCGGTCGTCATGTTTCTATGGACGCTCCTTTGGTAGAAGGTGAAGATTCTAATTTATATGATGTTTTAAATACCGGAGAATCACCAAGTCCGGATGTAGAATTAATGGTGGAATCTTTACGAGTTGAAATTGAACGAGCTTTGCAAACATTGACTCCTCGAGAAGCAGATTTAATTCGACTTTATTTTGGATTAAATGGAGCACATCCAATGACTTTGGAAGAAATAGGCGAAACATTTGATTTGACTCGCGAACGCGTTCGTCAAATTAAAGAAAAAGCAATCCGACGATTAAAGCATACTTCAAGAAGTAAAATTTTAAAGACCTACATTGGTCGATAATTTTTCATGATGTTTAGATTGAGGCACCTGTTTTGAGTAAAATTAAAACAGGTGTTTTTTTATTTTGCGATAGAATCCAATACTTTTTTCCAATCTTTCCATTCTTCGGTTAAATTGGAATTATGAAAAAGTACCGTCATATTGCCCTTAACTTTTCGGATTTCATGTTTTAATCGTTGTAATTCAGCGATAGCTTCTTCAGGATTCAATTGCATATAATTGCGCATACTCACTTCCATTGCACAAAACGGATAAATTTTTAACTCAGTTTTTTTCTCTTTTTCCAAATCGTACCAATAAAACGGTGTACAAGTTCCGGCTCTGAATCCGGTTTCATCGGCATACGCCATAGAATAATCTTCTGTAATTCCGGCTGCTAATAAATTTTGATAAGTTTCAGGTAAATTCAGTTTTAAATAGTGTTGACGGGATTTTTTTACTGGAAAATTCAGAATGTTTTCTAATCGTTTTTTTTCGATTTTTAATTGATTAAAGTTTGAATTTGAAGCATACGAAGGATGTAACCCCGATTCTGCCCAAGCCGATATTTCGCTTATTTTTTGTTGAAAAAACGAATTATTTACCGGATTATTCTTGTCAAACTTTCCATAATTCCCCAATAACCAGAAAAAAATCAATTTGTCCACTTTTTTGGAATCATGAAGAGATTTGAAATAATCAAAGGTATCAAAAGGGTCTTTTTCTTTTCCTGAAATCACCGTTTCTCTCTTTAAAATCTCTTTAAAATTCAATCGGGCTAAATCTCTGATATTTGCTCCCCAACGTCGTTTAAAACCTTTATGTTTGTATTTCCAGGTTTGATCGACATCACAACTTAACCATAAAGAAAACTCCCGTTTTTTGAACTTTATTTCCGGATATTTTTCTTGGAATTCAGATTGAAATTGTAAAATCCATTCATCTACAAAAGGTGTTTTGTAAACTCTTTTTTTTCCCGAAATCCGTTGATGATGGTCTTTTTTCTGAATTTGGTATTCTTCGTAACGACTTAAAGCAAAAAAACATTGCCCGACTTTGTTTAAATCACTAAAATTCAATAAATTATTCGTACCGGATTCGAATAAAAAATTATCTGATTTAAGAAAAAAACTATTTGGAATTTCTGAATCGGAATAATTAATTTTTATTTTTTCGGAGGTTTCAAAAAATTGAATATTTGTCGTTATTTCATAGTCAATTCCAGAAAAATCTTGTAGAATAAAGTCAAAAATATACTGAATTCTCGGACTTATTTTGGGTGTAAAAATCAAGATTTTTTGCATACGGTTTAGTTTCAATTATAATAATCCTTCATCGACGAAGCTAAAGTACGATTTCTGAGTAATAATTACATGTTCTATAAGTTCGATATTCAATATATTTCCGGCATTTTTAATGCTTTCGGTTAATTTTTTATCTGCATTACTAGGTTTTAGTGTTCCGGAAGGATGGTTGTGAACCAGAATTATTCCGGTAGCGTTTTCTTTTAAAGCTTGTTCAAAAATAATTCGCAAATCAACAGCTGTAAAACTGATTCCACCTAAGCTGATTTGTTTTTTGCCAATGACTTTGCTTTTTTGATTTAAATAAATCACCCAAAATTCCTCTACTTTCAAATCACCTAAAATGCTGTTCATCAGTGTAAAAACATCTTTACTACAAGTAATATGTGGTTTTTTAGGTAAATCTTGAGCGGCTTTTCTTCTTCCGATTTCTAAAGCAGTGATAATGCTGATGGCTTTTGCCGGCCCAATTCCTTTAAATTGACACAAATCTTTTACACTCAATTTTGATAAATTATTCCAATTATTATCTACTGAATTCAAAATTTGTTTTGCTAATTCTACAGCAGAAATGTCTTTGGAACCGCTTCCCATAATGATTGCCAATAATTCTGAATCGGACAAAGCACGAGAGCCTTTTTCCATCATTTTTTCGCGGGGACGGTCGTCCATTGCCCAGTTTTTAATTGATTTTTGACTATAAGACATAGTTGCATATTTTAGTTAGAGAAAGTTAAAAGTACAATTTTTTAATGACTTACAGTAAATATTTGAACCCAAAATTTATTTGAAGTAAATTTGCCTAAATTTTAAAATTAGTATAATGGCATTAACAGAAGAACAGATGGATTCAATCAGCAATAAGCTTGTTGAAACCTTTAAATCAATATATGACCCGGAAATTCCGGTGGATATTTATGAATTAGGTCTTATTTATGACGCATTTGTGAATGAAAACGGTGAAGTAAAAGTTTTGATGACTTTGACTACTCCGAACTGTCCGGTGGCCGAAAGTATGCCGATGGAAGTGAAAGAAAGGGTATTGGAATTGGAATATGTAACGGATGCAGAAGTAGAACTAACATTTGATCCGCCTTGGGATAGAGATATGATGAGCGAAGAGGCTAAGTTTGAGTTAGGGTTTTTGTGATATTTAAACTAGCTTTATAAAAAATAATTATGGAAGAGTTATTGGGATTATTTGGAAGTGGATTTGTAGCTTTTTTCTATATCGCTATTATCATTTTTGTTATTAGTTTTGAAGACGGAATTTTGAGCGGTGGATTTGGCGATGCGATTTTGGAATATGCTTCAGAAAAGGCATTCAAAGGAAAAATTATAAGAAAAGCTTACCCGGATGAATTCATCGGGCACGGTTCAGTAGAGGAATTGGAAAAACAAATCGGTTTGGATGAGGAGTCGATTTTGGAGTTTTTATTAAATTTAGAGCCCTAACAGGGTTTGAAACCCTGTTAGGGCTGACTGGCATCCCATTTTATGAAGAAATATTTACGTATTTTCTATTTATTGCAGCTCCTACGAAACGAAAACCGGAGAGGGAAAAATCCGTCTATTGAATTTATCATTCGAAAGTTGGAAGAACGATTTGTGGAAGAAAAAACAGGGTTTAGCGAAAGAACTATCAAGAGAGACATTGCTATCATAAGGAATGAGTTTCACATTGAAGTTCGATATGAAAGTGGAGGTTATTTCATTGATGAGGAATCTGTTGAGAATTCGATAATAACGGATACCGTTGAGGCATTTGAAATATTTTCTTCGGTGAATCTGCAAACCGGAATGCCTGATTTTGTGTTGGCCGAAAACCGCAAACCAACCGGGAATGAGCATTTTCATTTTTTGGTAAAAGCCATTTTGGCGAATTCTGAGATAAGTTTCATCTACCGAAAATATTTCCCCGAGGAGGAAAGCCAGATTTTTGTTGCGCCTTACGCATTAAAAGAAAGTCGGAATCGTTGGTATTTGATT
>JAQVDG010000055.1 GCA_028698395.1 Weeksellaceae bacterium | reverse complement strand
ATCTATTGTAACCAACCAGGCCGATTCAGATTTGAGCGTGTTTGCCGTCGGAAATAATTATGATATTGCTGTAACCAATGATTTGGGGATGATTGATTCGGTTGAAAAAAGCCGTGGTCCTTCTGTAGCCGCCGATTTGAATCAGAAAATTTTCAATTTTGCGCAAGGACAATATTTGAAAGGATTGAGCCTTAAAAATCAAGATTACGCATTTTCATTCCGTTTGGTTCCGTCTGACATCGCAGACCCATCGACTTATGTTCTTGAAGCACCCGACGGAATTCTGAAAGTTGTCCCCGAAAAAGATGAATATTACTTGGAAGTTACCAACCACAGCAACAGTTCAATTTATGTCAGCATTGTTGAAATTAATTCAAAAGGTGAAATCGCTTCTTTCTTTCCGATTTCAGGAACTTCCTGCGATTTGAACGACCAAGAAAGACAGATTCCACCGCGAACCACCATGCCATTTAAAAGATGTACTTACAGTTTTGCTCCGCCTTATGAAAAATTGATGCTGAAAGGATTTGCGACAAAAGACCCGTTGAACCTGAAAACAACCGCTGAAAGTGAAGGCCAGGCTGCCACCCGAGGAAACAGCAATCCACTGGAAGGCTTTTTAAATGAAACATATAAAACCAGAGGAAGAACAATGCCCAAAAGTTCGGAAGGGGTGGATGGTTACAGCTCTGAATTCGTTTATGAGATTGTGAAGCAGAAATAAGTTTCATCGATTTTATCTACCGATGAGCTTATGTGACTGATGCGCAATATGAGAGGTTATGAAATCAAATTATTCTGTAAGCCTTATTAATGAGCGTGTGTTTGTGTTGGTGAGTTATGATTATTGGGCAGCATTTATGTTTTTTGGAATTCCTTATTAAAGTTCTAATATGACAAAACACTTAATATCCATATTTTGTATTGTTTTTTTGCTGCCACTTTCTGTTGCTCAAACACATGAGTTAACTGATGAATTGTACCAAAAAGCTGAAGAATACAGAGAACAAAACGACTTTGCAAAAGCAGCCGAATTCTATGAAAAAGCAGCTCTAAACGAAATGCAACTCGAAGCACCCAGATTGGAGGATGTGTATATGTTGTTGGCTAATTCGAGTTATTTTTACTATCAGATTCAAGATTTTGATAGCGCTTTGGATAATTGTGAAGCTTCGCTTATAATTTGTGAAAAGGTGTACGGAAAAGAAAACAAAGAATATGCGATTTCGCTTGTTAATTTTGTGACTTTTTTGTTGGAAAAAAGAAATTATGAGCACATCATCAATATTTCAGAAGAATCCAAGAGCATCATTCTGAGGCATTTAGGAGAAAACTCTGAGGGGTATGCAATGTTTCTCAACACAATTGCCCGTTCGTATCACTTGTCTTTACAATATCAGAAAGCCATTTCCACTTATAATGATTTGCTCGAAGTTATTGCAAGAAACAAAGGAAAAACACATTATTCGTACGGGCTTTATCTGAATAATTTGGCACAGATTTATTCCGATATCTATCAGTATGATGAAGCCATTTCCCTCAATATGCAGGCCATTGAAGTAGCCAAAATCAATCATTCTGAATACCCTGATTTTTACAGTTTGTTCCTAAAAAATATATCCATAATTTTCTCCCAAAAAGAAGACTTCCCAACAGCATTAAATTATTTAGAAAAAGAAAGAGAATACATCTCAAAAAACATCGGGAAAGACAAGCTGTCGTACGCAGAAGTAACAAGTGGGTTGGCCATTAATTATAGATTTTCAGAAGATTTTAAAAAATCAGAGCAATTGTTTTTAGAAGCAAAATCTTTGTACGAAAAAAATCCAGAAACTTCTATTGAAAATTATGCTATTTTTTTGTGTGAATTAGGAGAATTATACAGAATCAAAGGTGAACCCGAAAAAGCACTCGATTATGCAAAACAAGGCGTGGAATATCTTAAAAATCACAAAGGAGATCAAGACATAGAATATGCCGTCCGACTCAGTAATTTGTCTCTGATTTATGAGAGTTTAGGACATTTTGACCAAGCCATTTTTGCTGTAGGTCAAGTACTTCCGATTGTTGAAAAGCATTATGGAGTAGAACATTCTCAATACATTTCGGTTTTAGGAGGTTTGGCTATTTTATATCAAAAAGTGAAACAGTATGATAAGGCGTTGATTTTATATAAAGAAATCCTGAAACACGCACAAAGCATTGGAACAGAAACTTCAGATTATTTGGTCGCAGTAAATAATTTAGGTTATTTGTATCAAGAAATTGGGATGCTTGATGAAGCTGAATCTTACTTTGATGAAGCGCTGAAAGTGGCTCGAAAAATTTATCCGGAAAATCATTCCAATTTAGCCCGACAACTCAGCAATTTGTGTTTGGTTTATCAGTTACAAGGAAAGTACGAAAGCGCTTTGCCTCTACAAATTCAGTCAGTTGAAATCACCAAAAATTCACTCGGAAACAAACACGAGAGTTATGCCAAATATGCGAACAATTTGGCCATCACCTATCTGAGATTGGAAGATTACAAAAAGGCCATTCCACTGCAACAAGAAGTCATTCAGATTTTTAAAGAAGCCAATCGTTCGCATTCAGAGATGACAAATTATTACTCAAATTTGGCCCTGATGCATTTCGGAAATAAAGAGTACGAAAAATCATTAGAGGCGCACCTGCAAAGTATGAATTTGCTAAACGCTTATATTCAGCAGGCTTTTGGAATATTGTCTGAAACCGAAAAAGAGAAATTTATCAGTTCAAATCAATACAATTTTAATTTGATTCAGAGCCATTACACTTTTCTCAAAGATTACAAAAAAGAGGTTGATTTCGGTTCGGCTTATGATTTGGAGCTAACCATAAAATCATTGATTCTAAGCTCATCACAACAGATGAGAGAAACGGTTTTGAGAAGTAATCATCCTGAAATGTTAGCCTTGTACAACAAATGGATTGAGGACAAAAATATTTTGGCCAAAGAATATGTTTTGCCCGAAGCAGAAAGGTCATCGGATTTATATACATTGGAAATCAATGCAGAAACTTCCGAAAAAATACTAATCATTTATGCGAAAAACATCAAAGAACCCGAAGTTATCGGAAAAACCACTTGGAAAGACATTCAGAATCATCTCAAAGAAAATGAAGTAGCCATCGAATTCTCTTCTTTCGATTATTATGACGGAAAACAATGGACAGATACGATTGTTTACAATGCATTGGTTCTACGAAAACACGACAAACAACCTCAACTTGTTCGCTTGTTTTTGCAAAGTGAGTTGGATGAAATCTTATCAATTTCAGGAGATGACCAAACGCTTGTAAGTCAGATTTACAGAGGTTCAATCGTAAAATCGGTCAAGCAAGATTTTGCTAAAATCTATGATTTAATCTGGAAACCTTTAGAGGAATATCTTTCAGAAGGACAAACCATTTATTTTGCACCTTCCGGAACCTTGCATCAGATTGCTTTTTCGGCCATCAAAAACAAAGAAGGCAAATATCTTTCGGATGTTTATCATCTGAAACAAGTGAGTACCACCGCAAAAATTCTTGAAAACCAAAATCAGAAATCCTATAAAAACATAGCACTTTTTGGAGGAATCGATTATGAACAAGGAGAATGGAGCTACTTAAACGGAACGCTCGCAGAAGTAGAAAACATCAAATCAAAAGCCGAAAAATCAAATCTTAAAGTAATTTATCAGACAGGAAAAACAGCATCCGAAGAAAGTTTTAAATCCTTGAACGGAAAAAATTCACCGGATATTCTTCATGTTGCATCCCACGGATTTTTCTATCCCGACCCTAAAAAAAACTTGAACGAAAATCAATTTTTGATTGCTCAGGAAAATGTTTTTCAGTCGAGCGATAATCCGCTTACTCGTTCGGGATTGTTGTTTTCTGGAGCCAATCATTTTTGGAATCATTCCAAACCCAATCGTACTTCAGAAGACGGAATCTTAACAGCTTACGAAGTTTCGAACATTTCGCTTTTGAATACTGAACTTGTGGTATTATCAGCATGTGAAACAGGATTGGGAGATGTGAAAGGAAGCGAAGGAGTTTTCGGACTGCAAAGAGCTTTCAAATCGGCCGGAGCAAATTATCTGTTGATGAGCCTGTGGAAAGTTCCTGACAAAGAAACAGCAGAATTCATGGAGGAATTCTACAAAAACCTGTTTGAAAATAAAGATATAGAACAAAGTTTTACAAAAACCCAAAACCATATGAAACAAAAATATCCTGACAATCCGTACAGTTGGGCGGCTTTTGTGTTGGTGAGGTAACTATTCACAAATCTTATATTCTTCAAACAAAACTGCATCTTGTTAAGTTTAACCAAAGCAGAATTTCACACTTTTATCTTTTGGTGTTTTTTGTGAGTTTTTCACCAGACAATCCAGTCATAATTCAGTGTTCCAGTTCTTACATTGGGCTGTTGTTTACCGTCAGTTAGTTTGTAAACTCTTTCCATGACCGTTTTCTGTAATTCAGAAATTTTTAATGTATTCCAAATACTATCGTCCAGTAAATTAAGTATAGAGTATGTAAAAACCCCGTTTTTAAAATTTCCTCCTTCAAAAGCATATTCCATCCCTCCCGATGCAGAAATCACAATGGTTCCATTGGTAGATTCCAAATTAGAAAACATTTGTTTCATAAGCGCAAAAGAAGTTGTTCCTCCATCTTTAGTTGCCTTGGAAACAACAACAGAGCCGCGTTTTGTGGGTACAACTTTTTTATTTTGTTCTTCATTTATTTGATGATTAAAACTATAGTTTTCTCCATTTACTTCATCTATATCGACTTCACCACTATGGCAGGCATCAATCGTTACTAATTTTTGTCTTGATTTAATAACATTGGTCATGTCTATTAGGTTTTCATAAGAGAATCCTCTTTTTTGTGGATTTTCAAAATCTAAATCGTGAGTAGCAAAATACCAGTTGTAATCTTTATCTAGAACTCCATGACCACAAAAAGAAATAATTACAACATCGTTAACTTGGAGCTGTTCCAATTTTTGTTTAAAAGCGTTTATGTTTTCTACTGTAACCTCATCATCTAAAAGTAAGTTAATCTCAATGTCCGAATATCTTTCTGAAAAAGCATCTGCCATATCTCTAATATCTTTGGCAGCATATTTTAAATCAAAATCGTCATTTTGATAGTCAGATACTCCAATTCCGAAAAAATAGACCTTTGAACTTTCGAAATCTTTTTTTTGCAGAAATACTTCGGTTTTGTCAGAAATACTTTTCACATTATTTTTATTGATAGCATATACTTCAATGTGATTGTTTCCTTGATTTAATTCAATTTTTTCTGTTGAAACGAATGTTTTATCCTTTACAGAAATTTCTTTATATAAATTATCGTTGACTGTAATTACAATTTTGGAAAGCCTTTCGGATTTTCCATTGGCTTTAATTTTTAAATCAAAAGTACCTTCACCAGATTGAATTAATTCTTTATTGACAATTTCTATATCCGGAGTAATCTCCGAAGAAGTTGTTATTGTATATTCCTGACGATTAAGCCTTTTTTGGTATGCATTTTCATACATTTTTACCAGGTCGGTATTTGTACTTTGCATAGCTTTCAATACCAAATCAGGCCGGTTATAAATCAGGTCAAATTGTTCAAAACTATAAAGATTTCCGTTTAATTTGAATTGTATATTTTTTGCTGCTTCTTTGGTAGAAAGATAATAGCCTTCGTCTGTATAAAACATATATTCTCCTTTTGGCAAAGGAATAAGAGAATACATTTTGGTTAGTTTATCTGCATTTGTGAGGTCATAAACATCTATTTTTTTTCCATAATCGGAAACAAACAAAAGGTGGTTATCAATCCTAAATTTATTTCCGTTTACTTTATACTTGTGTACTTTGTTATTTCCGTAATCAATCAATACTACCCCCCCAGAATTGTTGTACATAAATATAATCTTTTCTGAATCAGATACATCCCAAGTGAAACTATAGGCATCATTCACTTCAATTTTCTGTTTTAATAGAACCGATTGGGTCTTTGTATCATAAACCAAAAAAACATTTGTTGGACGTTTATGAACTGCCAAAATATTGTCGTTCAATGAAAAATTGTCATCTTCATCAATATGATATTCTTCTTTTAATTTTGTGATATCAATGTTCTTGGAATCTCCAACATCTGACTTCACAAATTGGTTGTTTTTGTATTCAAAAACTTCATATTTTGACTCAATATCATTTCCTGTATTTACATATATCTGTTTGGTTTGAGGATGTATCGTTATTGGTTCACTATAAAACAAATTTACTATAGAAGATATCGTGTAGCTTGATTTTATGTTTCCGGTTCTTATATCTAAAGCAAAAACTATATCCTCATTTATCACAAATACAGTATTGTCTAAAATAGTGCTGAAATAGCTCTTATAGGTTTTTCGGGGAATTTCGTTTTCCCATAAAATCCTATTGGTTTTTGTGCTATACAGGTTTATTCTTTTTGAATCGTCAAAAATCACAAGAGAATTATTCAATTGCCTGTGATTAAATGATTTGTTTTCAAAAATTTGTTTTGCATTGTTAAGGTCGAATATGTTCAATTTGTCATTTTCTGTTACTATAAGTAGCTTATTATCAATTTCCAAATTTTGTATTTCAATAGCATTTTCAGACAGATTAATCAATTTATTATTATCGGTATTCAAAATAGTAAACTCGTTCTCTGAAGACAATAAAAATAAGTTAGAACTGAGCTGTTCGTATTTTCTGTCGTATTTCGATGAAGATGGCGAAAATTGAAAAGTTTTCTTTTGATTTTCTGCAAGATTTAAAATATTCAGTAATCCGTTATTATCAAGATATATGACTTCATCGGGATTAATTCCCAAAGAAACTTCTGAAATTGATTGAGGAATAGCCTTCTCATTGGCTAAATCCGAAAAATCAGAACCGTCCTTGAAGCGTTTTATTACTCCGTAATTATAATATAAATTACCATCTTTACTAATGAATTCAACATCTATAAAATTATCCAATTGGTGTTTAATCCTGTTATTTTCCAAATCATAAATAATTTGATTTTTGTCTGCTTTGTACACTAACCATTTATCGTGATGTATTTTGAATTCTCTGTACAAATCCACTTGTGAAAGGTTTATTCCGGTAGTAGAAAGTTGTTGAGTAGTAATGTCAAACTGGTATAAGTCATTCTTACTGTCTTTGACTAAAATTTGGTTCAGAGGTTTCACATAATCTATAAAGGTCAGGTCTTCCTGTTCTAAAATCGAATTTTCATCTGTCAAACTATAAGCTTTGAAAGTTCTGTCTTTAGCTATGCTTTGAATGTAAAAATATTCGTTATTATGAATATCAATCAACCTATAATCCTGCATATCAATATTTACGGAATTTATGGTTTTCGATAAATCGTTAAGGTTAAAAGTCAAGAGTTTGTCTGTATATTTCACATACAGATATTCGTTTTTCTGTAAAACATCATCAATATAAGCACTATTTTCAAAGGGTATCTTATGCTCGGTAGTCGTTTTATTTTCAGGATTATATTCAGAAATATGAAGTTCATATACAGGATTTTTCCAGTCTCCACCTCTATAAGAAAGTAATTTTAAAATTTTATGCTTACTGACCGGACTAACAAAAAGTTTTTCTGTTGATGTTTCACTAAATAATGTTTCTCCGGTAACAATGTCTAAAATAGTATAATTGTTGTTCGGAAAACTTTCATCAATAATGGTAAGTAATTGTTGTTTCTCGTCCACCTTCATTTCAAAGAAGCTGTTTTCTATCTTATCAAAAGTCCATAGTATTTTATTGGATTTACTATCTAAACAATAAAGATTTCTCTTGAGATTTTCATCTATAACTACAATCAAAATATATTTGTCATTTACGATTATAGGATTTGATGAATAAACATCAATTTCTTTCTCTTTATCAACCTGATAACTACTTTCCAAAGTTCCAGTAAGAATGGAATTTATAAGAATTTGGTCTTGTGCAAAACGATAGACGAAAAAATTTTCATTGTCAAACACCACTTCATTTGCTGTCCAAATACTTTGGCTTTTAATTTGATTATCAAACTCTTTTAAAGAATAATCCATTAAATCATAAACCTGAATATCTTTAACAGTTGTGTCATATCCAAATTCATCAACAAACGGAATATTTCCATAAATCATCAGAAAATTTCCGTTTTCAGACAAAACAATATCTTCAACTTCTTTAAATTTAAGTGGGACAGACTTTATGGTTTTTCCGGTAACGATGTCCTTGATTATAATACTATTTTTTTCATACAGAAAAAGTCTATTTTCATAATGCCCGATATATTTTTTTGTTTTATCGTAAAATGCAGGATAATCTTCTTGCTTGACCGTAATTTCGTTTAATGGTTCTCCCGAATTAAGGTCATAAACTTTGAATTCAGGGGAGGAACCCGAATAATAACTGAAGAGTTTGTTGTCAAATACATAATAATCCGAAAAATAAGAATCATTAATGCTTACTTTGCTATAAGGTTGTAAATTTTTATCGTAAATATGAATACCGGTATATGTGGTAAACAAAAACAGTTTCTCACTTGCTGAATCCTAATTTACATTGTCTATATAAAAATCTTCTGCCTGTATTTCGATTTTTTTATCATCTTCCGAAAAAATACTTGCTATATAAACCTGATTATCTTTTACATATAAATATTCATTACCTATAAACGGAGAAAAGTTTTTATAGATATAATTACTCCCTGACCTTTGGCTGATGATATTTCCATTTTCTGAATCCAAAATATAAATTTCTATACCTTCGGTCGAAACATACATATATTTCCCCGAAGGGTGATAGGTTAAAGAAAGAACCTCTGAAGAAAATTTTACATTATATTTTTCCTTGTTTTCAATCAAGTCCCAAACAACAATTCTATTTTTTTCGTTCAAAACAAGTTGAGTACGGTCGTTATCTTTAATTGTCTTTACAAATAAGCCATCTTTAATTCCCTCAGGAATAATAAGCTTGGGGTTGACATTCTGAGAAAAAACAAATACAGGAAAAAACAACAATAAATACGAGCAATACCGATTGCTACATGAGATCATATTTTTCATAAATATATATTTCTACTTTACAATTCTCTCAATTGCCGATGTTCAGTTTTTAATAATAGTGGCTTTTGACGCTAAAACTTGGGCACTTTTTTTCTATCTATTCACGAATTAAATTATCACAATTAACCGATTTTTTCTTAGGTATTTGAATGGTGATAAGTAATCCAGACCAAAATGAATTCTTTCAAAATTATAATTTTCTCTTTATTATCGATTAATTTTTTATGGTTGAAAATTTAAAAAAAATAAATCGATTTTGATTATACTTTTAAATTAAATAATGAAATCGGAAAAGAC
>JAQVDG010000054.1 GCA_028698395.1 Weeksellaceae bacterium | reverse complement strand
TTATTTTAGTATTCTGGACGGAGTAAGAGCAAAACAAGACGTATGTATTAGTGGTTGTAATGATAATACTTTTGTAAAAGCAGATGACCCGAATACCATCGAGTACGATAATATGATTGCTTTGTTCCATTCTACCTTAGTAAAAGAAGTGGACGGAACCATAAAAGTTTGGGGACAAGGAATTGGAAATAATGCGTCAGGAGGAATGACAAATGTTCTTACTCCGCAACCTTTAAACGCAACCAATTACCCTAAACTAACCGGAAGTATTTTAAAAATAGCCGGAGGTAGTCAAGGTAGTGGAACAAACAGTGCTCAATTTGCTGTATTAACCACAGACGGATTATTTATTTGGGGGCATCAAGGATATTTAGTAAGTACTACGATTAAAAATAATTCGGAGTTAGACAGAGTATCCATAGGAACTGTTGGAGTTGCCAACGGAAGTAATCCTTCTTATGCCAAAGGTTTACCGGAAGGCGTAGAACCGGAAGACGTAAAAATGTTATTTGGTGCTTACCGTACTTTAGTTATTACAACTTGTGAAGGTAAAGTTTGGGTACTTTCTTATGCCGGAAGTAAAAATGGTGACGGAACAACTCAAAGCGGAAGTAATAATTACGTTTGGCACCCGGTTTATAAGAGTACAACAACTAATGGAAGCACGCAAGGCGGTTTATTAGAAGATGTTGTTGCTACCCGTGGAACTTCCAATGCTTTGTTTGCTTTAACTTCTGATGGAAAACTTTATACGTGGGGAAGTGGAACTTATATCAATAATGGAGCTGCTGCTAATCGAACTTATGCAACTGAAGTTTCTGTTCCGTTTGGTATTACCCCTAAAATGATTGGGATGACTCAGAATTCAGCTGCTCAATCCTATTACTTATTAGCTACTGATGGTCGTTTATATGCCATGGGAAATAATGGAAAAAGACAATTGGGTATAGGAAATACGACAACTTCTGAAACTTGGGTTCAGCCTCAAAAACCGGCAGCTCAAGGACAAGGAACCGGAGATTTGGTCAACATTGCCTGGATTTCTCCTAATGAACATGATTATTATAACGATGCAAATTCCGGAGCAGCCATCAATGTTTTGACAAATGACGGAAAACTATGGGCATGGGGTTCAAATAGTGGCCGAATGATTGGAGGAGCAACGAATAATGGTACTTACGACCCAATATATATGCCGGGAAGTATAAACGGTGCTTATAACCAAGGAAAACTGAATGATGCTGATGTTTTAATGGCAGTAGAAACCGGAGGTCATGTTTCCATTGCAATCAAACAATGTTCAAAAAAATACGGTTATGTTGGACATAAAACAAACGGAAGTATGGGAGACGGCACTAATGGCAGTGGTAACGAAGAAGAATATAACTTTACAGATACAGTGGAATTAGTAGTTTGTGGTGCTGCTACCAGCCCAATGACAGAAGAAGAGATTTATATTTGTCCAAGTGACACAACCGATTTGAACGATGCTATTCTTTCCAATACACCAAGTGGTTATACCGTAGAATGGTGGACAACAGCAGATCGTCAACCGGGAACAGAAGTAGCCACTCCGGAAAATGTAGGAGCAGGAACTTATTATTCTTTCTATATTCCGGGAACAGGAGTTTGTGATAATCCGGATGGGTCAATTGTAAATGTTATTGAATTACAAGCCGGTGATCCGGGTTATGCAGATTGTGGTGCTTGCTACAAACCGGGTAAATTTGCCGGAGCAGGTTCACTTCCAACCAATGTGGGGATTACTTCTTTACGACTTGACAATACAGATGGATGGCCACAAATCAGAGAAGGCGCATGGTTGGCTTTGGAAGCTAATTCCAAAGGATTTGTTCCTAACCGTTTGACAACGATAGAAATTCAAGGAATTCCGGCAGCTAACTTGGTAGTAGGGATGATGGTGTATAATAGTACTGAAGATTGTTTACAAATCAACATCGACGGAACAAGCACCGGATGGAAATGTTTTAGTAAACAAGGTTGTTTAGAATAATGTTTAATTTTAAATCAAAAGAAATGAAAAAAATATATGGAACACTATTAATCGGCTTGTTTGCTTTTGGACTTTCCCAAGCGCAAGTAGCCATTGGGAAAGACAATGTTTCCTCTGCTTCTGTAAGTTTGGATTTTGATGATTCAGAACCAAGAGGCTTGCTTTTACCTTGGGTAACGGACGCTTCCACACTTGCTACTGCAGTCAACGGAACGATGGTTTTTGACCGGACGGATAACAAAGTGAAAGTAAAATATGCAGGAGGCTGGGAAGATTTATCAGTTGACCCAAGCGGTGATTTAAATGGAGCAACTCAGCCTATAACTGAAAATCCGGATGCAAAAGTGAGAATCGGAGGAGATGATACCGATACAACTCCGGGTATATTAGTACTTGCTGATACCGATAAAGCCATGGTTTTACCACAGGTGGCAGATACCGATGACATCATCAATCCGGCACCTGGAATGATGGTTTATGTTACTTCCAAACAATTATTAGCTGTATTTAATGGTACGGTCTGGTCATTTTGGAAAGTAGAAAATTAAACTAAATTACAGTTTATAAATAGAAGGGCTTTATTTTAAATGAAGCCCTTTTTGTTTTTTATATTGTATATGAGTTTTTTACCCAAATTTTCCTTTTAATTGTTCATTCAAAGACTGAATAAAACCGATTAATTCCAATCGTCCTATTTTGCTCGATGAGGAAGTAGTAAAAACCGAAGGCATGGATTCCCAGGTTTTTAACATTTCTTTTTTATAATTCAACAATGCTTTTTGTAAGGCAGTACTGCTAATTTTGTCGATTTTTGTAAAAACAATTGAAAAAGGAAGTTCGTTTTGCCCCATCCATTCCATAAATTCCAAATCAATTTTTTGAGGAGGGATTCTGCAATCAATCAGGACAAAAATATTCACCAAATTAGAACGTTGTGTGAGGTAATTGGTAATCATTTTCTGGAATTCACCTCGTTTTGTTTTAGAAACCCGAGCATAACCATAACCGGGTAAATCGGTTAGATACCACGAATCTTGTAATTGAAAAATATTAATTAACTGGGTTTTACCGGGAGTTCCTGAGGTTTTTGCCAAATCTTTTCGTTCTGCCAACATATTGATTAAAGATGATTTCCCTACGT
The DNA here is from genome assembly GCA_028698395.1 of Weeksellaceae bacterium. The sequence continues at coordinate 6,292 of JAQVDG010000054.1, read as the reverse complement.
TGGAACGCCCGATAAAAGCGTATTCCGGTTGATTGGGCTCCGGACATTCTGTCCATTTGGAAGCACTTTTTATAAATTCCGGGCTTAAATTCATTTTATCCTTGATTTTGGTTTCAAAAGTACTAAGAAACTGTTGAAATTCGATCAATAAGAATTTAAATTAGATGAGAAATACAGGTTTTTTTGATTCCTATTTCTGATTTGTTTTTGAGAAATATTTTTAACAGAACTTTTTTAAGCTGCTTCATTCACCGCAATTTGTAATTTAATTATGCAATTTTTGATAATTAAATCTGTCCATAGTCAACATTTAAATTTAGAATTCAGACAAATTCAACTAAATTTCAAATCGGATTAAGTAAGTGTTCAGGATTTAAAATTCGATAATAAAAAAAATTATTTCATTGATTTTTAATGATTTGTAAAAAGAAGTAGTTATCATTTTACGGAATATGATAAATCAAAGTGTTTTTTTTATGAGTTTCTCATTCTACATTTGTTCCTGAAACATGTGTTAGTTTCATGGGAGGTTAATTTTAATCAACCAAAAAGAGTTTTAGTTAGTTTTTAGAGTGTCCGGAGTTCTTTCTTCGGACCTCTTTTCCCTCAAAAAAAGAAAATGAATTTATCCAAAAAAAAGAAAGCAAAACAACGAACTATTTTTCAATTAGTTGAAATGATAATTCTAATTAGTATTCTTTGTACTCTTTTTGGTACATACCAAAGAGAAATTATACAATTTAGTTTTATTTTAAGTTTTTTTCTTTTTGCTTTTTATCAGATTTCAGCTAAAATTCAGTTTACCGATACACGCATTACCATAAAACAACTCTTTTCTTCATCAGAATTTCATAAAAACCGTATTCAGGATTATGAAATTAACGAAATGATAATTGGTTATAAACTTTGCTTGACTAGTAAATCTGAAAATAATGAGTTAAAAAGTCATCATTTTTATTTATGGAATTTGAGTTGGATTAAAATGTTTGAATTGATTCAGCAATTGGAAGAAATTCCGGATATTACCTACGATTTACATACTTCACAAATAGCTTAAACTCATTCTACAAAATCTTTTTGTCAAAATAAGTACAGTGAATAATTTCTTATACTTTCCTGAAAAATTGGAAATTTAAAATATTTAAAACACCTTTACCGTTCATTCTCAAATGAGCGATTAACAATGAATAAATTCCTCTTTTTTGGAATAATCTTTTTATTAGTAAACCAATGTTTTACGTTTGCTCAACAGTCCGATAGTATTATTTTGCAAATTGAACTCGATACCTTGAAGGGTGAATTGCATATTAATCAGGAATTTAAACTTTATAATCATTCTCAAAAAACCTTAACTGAGGTTTATTTTCATGCTTGGGCAAATGCTTATTCGGGAAGAAAAACTGAATTATCCCGCTCCAAATTGGAAGACCAAAAAGGATTTTTATATTTTTCCACTGAAAAAGAAAGAGGAGGAATTAAGGATTTACTGTTTTTTGATTCTAATGAAAATGAATTGTCGCATAAAATTAACGAAAATGAATTTGTTAAAGTTTCTTTGCCCAAGGTTTGGAAGAAAAATGAAAAAATCCATCTTAAAAGCTCATATAGCGTAAAAATCCCATCGGATGCCATTACTCAATATGGAAAAAACGAAGACGGAGATTATTTATTAAAATATTTTTTTCTGGAAGTTGCCACTTTGAATTCCCAATCCGATTGGGTGTTGCAACATTACAAGGATTTGGATAATCTCGCTTCTTATCCCTCAACTTTTATTGTTCAATTTAAACTACCGGAGAATTATCGGGCTTGGAGTGATTTAAAAGAAGAAAATGGCATCTGGACAGCTCAAAAAGTAGAACATTTCCGTGTTTTTTTAAGTTCTAATCCTCAAAAAACACATTCATTTTTAACCTCCGATTTAAGTGTTGATTTTGGGTATTCATTTGATAAAGAGGATCTTCCCATTATTGACTCTCTTTTGCCGAATCAGATTCAGTTCTTAGAAAATTGTTTTGGTAAACTGCCTGTTTCTCATCTTTTTATTTCGGCTAAAACAAAAAAAGAACAAAACTTTTTGGGAGCGGATGATTTGGATATTTGGATAAAAAAAGTCAAACTTTTTAGTAATGAAGAGCGGAATGCTTTGAAATTATTTCAAGTTCTTAGCTACGAATACATCGATCGACTTTTTTCAACTAATAAAACTGAAAATCACTGGCTTAAAAACGGATTACAGTTTTATGCAATGATGAAATATGTAGATAGAAATTTCCCAAACATGAAGTTAACCGGAAATTTACCGGATGAAATTAAATTATTGGGAATGAAACCCTTGAAGTTGTTTCATGCTTCTAATTTGGATATGAATGACCGTTATAAATTGCTGTATTTATATGTTGCACGCCAAAATTATGACCAACCGATTAATACGCCTTATGATGAATTAAGTAATCTGAATGAATTTGCTATCAGTGGTTTCAAAACCGGATTGAGTTTTTATTACATCAATGAATATTTAGGTGGAAATACTTTTGATGTTCTGATGAAAGATTTTTTTGCAGAAAACAGTGGAGAAATGCTTTCTCAATTGGATTTTAGAAATTATCTGATTGAAAATTCTCCTAAAAGTTTGGAGTGGTTCTTCGACGATTATATTGATAAAAAAGACAAAATAAATTTCAAATTACTTAGTGTTAAAGAAACAGACGAAGATTTTCAGGTCAAAATCAAAAACTCAACCCGTTTTTCAGGACCTTTTTTAGTTGTAGGAACTAAAAACGGTTTGGATTTGACAAAAAACTGGTACCGTTCACAAGGAAAAAAAACGCTGATTTCGTTCCCAAAAGGAGAGTATGACAAAATTAGTTTGAATCCGGATTATTTATTTCCGGAATTTAACGACCGGGATAATTCTTTGCGAACCAAGGGTTTATTCAAAAACAGAAAAAAACCACAACTTAAACTTTTCAGCGATATAGAAAATCCGGAATACACTCAATTTTTCATAAGTCCACAAATTCGGTGGAACAATTATGACAAACTCCTAATTGGGTTTAAACTTCACAATCAGTCTTTGCTTACACGACCTTATAAATGGGCAATTGCTCCGAAGTTATCCACCGGAACAGGAAAGTTAACCGGAAGTACTCATTTTCAAAATACCTTAACACCGCGTTCACAACTTTTCAGAGCGATTATTTTAAAAGCCATCACTCAATATGAGCATTATGCAAAAGATTTAACTTTTTTTAAATGGAGTCTTTTTGCAGATGCTAATTTCAAAAAAAGCCCAAGAAGTAGCCTAAATCATGGAATTCAAATTGGTTATACTAATTTAAACAAGAAAGTGGCTGATTTTCAGGTTCAGACCGATGAAGACAAATATGGTTTGTCCAATTTCACGTATTATTATTCTCGTCCGAATTATATTCATGAAACGTATGGTTCGGTTACTTTTCAAAGCTCCGGTGTTTTCAGGAAAATATTTGGTGAAGCTTATTACCGTTGGCGATTTTCTCCAAAAAAGCAATTAGGTATTCGGATTTTCGCCGGATTTTTCCTTAGCAATCAATCAGATACCGATTATTTTAATTTCGGATTAAGTACGGTTTCAGATTATGCTTTTAACCTTAATATGTTGGGTCGTTCTGAAAGTTCCGGACTTTTGAGTCGTCAATATTTTTTAGCAGAAACCGGTTTTAAATCACTATTTGAATCCACTGTAAATCAATGGGTTGTTTCGAGTAATTGGGAGTTTCCGATTTTCACTGTTTTGGATGTTTATTTTGATATGGCTGTTTTCAAAAATCGTTTGGAGCATCCTGATTTTCTATATGATTCAGGATTTAAATTCAAATTAATTCCTGATTTTATAGAGTTTTATTTTCCGGTACAATCATCGTTAGGATTTGAGCCGGCACAAAGTCATTATACACAAAAAATCCGATTTACTTTAAAATTTGATTTAAAAAGTATTATCAATCACCTCAGAAGAGGTTGGTATTAAATGTTTATTTTTCTTTTTCTTCTTTTGAAAACTGAGTATAATTTCTCCATTTTTGAAATAATTCTTCCATTTCTTTTGGAATTGGAACTTCAAACGACATTCTTTTTCCGGTCTGAGGATGATCAAACCCTAAAGTTTTAGCATGTAGTACTTGACGTGGACAAGTTTTAAAGCAATTTTCAATAAATTGTTTATACTTTGTAAAAGTAGTTCCTTTTAGGATTTTATCACCTCCGTAACGTTCATCGTTGAATAAAGGGTGTCCGATATGTTTAAAATGTACTCGGATTTGATGAGTTCTTCCGGTTTCTAATTTACATTCTACCCGGCTGACATAAAGAAAACGCTCTAAAACTTTAAAGTGTGTAATAGCCGGTTTTCCTTGACTTTTATCTTCGAAAACTGCCATTTGCATTCGGTCTTTCAAATGCCGCCCGATATTTCCTTCAATAGTTCCGTTTTCTTCTTCTAAATTTCCCCAAACCAAGGCTTCATACAAACGGTCAGTCGTTCGAGCTTTGAATTGAGAAGTTAAACTTTGCATGGCTTGTTCGGTTTTGGCAATGACCAACAAACCACTTGTGTCTTTGTCAATCCGGTGGACCAAACCGGGACGCTCTAAATCGGCTGACAGAGAAGGTAAATTTTCAAAATGATATTTGAGAGCATTAACCAAAGTTCCGGAATAATTACCATGTCCCGGATGAACAACCATTCCCGCTTCTTTGTTGATGACTACAACAGATTCGTCTTCATAAACAATAGCCAAAGGAAGATTTTCTGCTTTTATGTCGATTACACGAGGAGGTTCGCTTAAAATGACTTTTATTTCATCACCGGGTTTGACTTTATAATTTGCTTTTACAATGGAATTATTTACTCGAATTTGCTGATTATCAATAGCTATTTGAATTTTACTTCGGGTAGTTCCTTCTATAAAATTCATTAGAAACTTATCGACACGTAAAGGCTTTTGTCCTTTCTCAGCGACAAAAGAGTACTGTTCAAATTCATTTTTATCAGCGGTAAAACCGGTATCTGTCATCTTGTTTTATTCTGTGGGACTTTCCTTAGGAAGTTCGTTTTGAGTTTGTTCTTTGGCTTTGGAAGGTGAAATTCCATCTTTTTCCCTTCCTCTCATTTCTTCTTCAAAGATGGATATAGAAAGGGAATCATTGGATTCAAAGTTTCGGTATTGATGATTTAACTCTTTAATTTTTGTATCTAATTCTCTCGGACTCTTAGTTGTCATCCATAAATCTACCGGTAGTCCTTGGTCGTAATTATCACCCGGAAGCGGATATTGATAATAAACTTTCAATAAAGAACTGTCTGAAACTACTTCATCCACAACTAAACGCCCTACATTAAACTGATTATCATAAATAGAAGATCGAGCTTCTTCCAAACTCATTCCAATCAGATTTTCCATTTTTACACCATACACCAATCCTTTTCCTAATACTAAATCTACTTTTGAAAATCGCGGAAGTTCAGAGTCTTTAAAAATTTGTCGCCCTTTGTACAATACACGCAGAACTGCATCTTTCGCTAAATCAGCTTCATAAATAGTGTCGCCTACTTCCAATCCTGCTATTTTAAGTTGGGCAAATGCCAAACGTTTGGATTTTCCGACAATATCTGGTAAACTCGTTGGTCGCCAATCTTTTGGGTTGGATTTAATGAAGATTTTTCGTCCTTCTTTTACTTTAAATCCTTTTTCCGGATAAAAATTGATGACTGTGTGAGGCAAACGGGCTGAATCAAATTTAATACTGTCAATTTCATAGGTTAATTTCAAATCATCCAATATTTTAATTGCTTCATCAATGTCCATTTCCGTTAAATCTGGAATTTCTATTTGTTGGCCATGATTTGTGTAATTTTCCATCCAGACACGGATGATAAAATGATAAAGTCCCAAACACACAAGTCCCATTGCTATAAGACTTGCCCAGAACTGCCACTTAATAAATGCTTTTAAAAAATTCACTCGTTTTTTAATTTTATTCAAAAGCTGATGAAAATGAAGGTTTTTAATCAATTTTTTCCTTTCATCAATTTAGTTACAAACTTACATAAAATTTTTGTGCTGAAAATTGAATCTGTTCATACAATCAAAAAAATATTTCCGAGAAGAAACTTCTGTATTTTTTTGATTCGTTTGTGTATCTTTACCACGTAATTAATTTAAAAAATCATGTTGAATGTAGCCGTAGTAGCGGGTGGATATTCCGATGAGTATATTGTTTCCCTGAAAAGTTGCGAACTGGTTTATGAAAG
>JAQVDG010000053.1 GCA_028698395.1 Weeksellaceae bacterium | reverse complement strand
GACTCCGAATGATATGTTGGAATTAAAAATTATCGACGGAATCATTGAAGAGCCATTAGGAGGTGCTCATTATGACCCAATTCAGGCAGCCGGAAATCTGAAAAAACAAATCTTGAAATCGTATAAAGAATTGAGTAAATTATCTCCGGAAGAATTGGCTACCAGCCGACAAGAAAAATTCATTGCCATGGGTGAATTTTCCGGATAGGTTTTAAATTCAAAAAAAATATCATTCAAAGTCCCAACCGTTTCCTTCTGATTTTTAATTCAGGACAAAATTCCTCAAAATTTTATTGATAGAATTTAGTCAAAATCCTAAAATGTCATAAAAAAAAACAATTATCTTAGTCAAAAATTTACAGACGATATGAAAATCGGAATGGTGTGTTACCCAACTTATGGAGGAAGCGGAATAGTGGCAACGGAATTGGGAATGGATTTAGCGAAAAGAGGACATGAAGTTCATTTCATAAGCACGAGTTTGCCTGCACGTTTGAACATAACTTTGTCCAACATTCAGTTTCATAAAGTAAATGTAGAAACCTATCCTTTATTTGAATTTCAGCCTTATTCGTTGGCGTTGAGTAGCATTATTGTTAATCTTGCCCAAACCTATGGATTGGATTTAATTCATGTTCATTATGCCATACCACATGCGTATGCTGCTTATTTTGCTAAGCAAATTTTGTTGGAAAAAGGAATTCATTTACCTGTTATTACCACTTTACACGGGACCGATATCACCTTAGTTGGAAGTCATCCTGCGTACAAGGCTGCTGTTGAGTTTTCTATTAATAAATCCGATGTGGTAACTTCAGTTTCAGATAGTCTTAAAAAAGAGACATTTGATTATTTTGAAGTAACGAATAAGATTCAAGTTATTCCGAATTTTATTGATAATTCCAAATTTGATACATGTGAAACTTGTGATTGTCGGGATTCAATTGCTACGAATAAAGAAAAAATCATCATTCATGTTTCCAATTTACGAAAAGTAAAACGGCTTTTGGATGTGGTTAAAGTTTTTTATGAAATTCAAAAGGAAGTTGAAGCAAAATTAATCATAGTAGGCGAAGGACCGGAATGGGAAAAGGCCAATGTGCTGATTGAGGATTTAGGCATCAGTCATAAAGTAAAAGCTTTGGGAAAAGTAAATGATTTATATACGATTCTTTGTTCTGCCGATTTATTTTTATTGCCTTCAGAAAAAGAAAGTTTCGGTTTGGCAGCCTTAGAATCTATGGCGGCCCGGGTGCCGGTGATTTCTTCCAATGCCGGTGGAATTCCTGAAGTGAATATAGATGGAAAAACCGGATTTGTTCTTCCCGTTGGTGATGTTCAAGGAATGACGGAAAAGGCACTTTATTTATTAAAAAATCCGGAAATTTTGAAGGAATTTCGGGAAAATGCAAAAAAACAAGCTATTTATTTTGATAAAAAAAGAGTACTTCCTTTGTATGAAAAACTCTATGAATCAGTTTTTAAAGGAACTGCTTTTGAAAAGCAGAACGAAATATGACAGTTAATTAATGATAGGTAAATTCCACCAACCATTTTTTATATTACCAAAAAAATAAGCCGACTCATTTACAAAAATGAATCGGCTTAATTCTTTTATTTAAATAGTAAGTTTAAATTTTATTTGGACTTAGAACCAAAGATTTTTCTTTTTGTTTTTTGAATTTGAATTGGAAAATCTTCGGAGTATTGGAATTTACATTAGCCGGTCGGCTGGTACTTCCATTTGGAATTTCAAATTTCATTATAGAAATTGGATTTGAGTTTTGGCTCTCATCTTCAGGTTCAAGATAACTTGTATGAGGATTGAATCCTTCAGTTGGACTGATAAGCATGCCATCATAATAAGCAACAATGTTGTAATTGGTGTTTTCCTCAATACCGCAATTAGCCCAAAGGTCAACTAAAACTTCATATTCACCACTCTCAATTTGAGTAATGTCTTCATAGAAAATATTTTCGTTGTTGATGTAGTCTAAATTACATGCCGGATTACTATCTACATCTAATTGTCCACCATTTCCTGAATAAGAATGACCATAGAAAATTTCTTCTCCATTTGGCTCTATTAAATGAAGATCCACATCATTTTCCTGATCCCAAGACAGACTTATTTGAAGAAGACCGGTTCCGGCATACATATAATTAACGTCCAAAATCTCCGGATATCCAAAAGAACCGTTTCCATCTGAAGCCATAAACTTAATGGACAAATCTTGATTTAATCCCTGTCCCAAAAGAATTGTTACAGTAGTTTCACGATTACCGTTTTGATTATTTTCTGTACCAACAGGTAAATTAAAATAGCCATTAACACCTGAAACACCTATTAAAATGCTTTTGGCACTATTTCCTGTTTCAACATTAATTGGGTTACTACCTCCGGGTAAAATGGTTTGATTACCGCTTAATCCCAAAATATCAAGATTATCAGAGTTGGCTCCGGGCATATCTTTTTGAACAAAATCCCCACCGACCACATCAAAATAATCATAAATAAAGGCTGTTTTATCATTTAAATCATCGTTATCATCTTCATCTTTGTTACAAGAAAATAATATAGAAACAGCCAGAACAGAAGCCAGGAAAAAGAAAATTCCTGACGATTTTAAAGAAATTGTTCTCATAATAATGTGTTTAAAAAATTAGTATTCAAATATATATATAAATTTTTTAAATATACCGTGTTATGATAGAAATAATAATAATGTGGATTCATACTTAATTTGAGTTTTTGTTACGAAAGTGTATTATGTTAAGAATTGAGACCAAGTTGAAAAAAAATTATTTTTGAATAGACTTATTCTTCTTAATAAATCAATTTACTTTTTTTATTAGGATAACTTTTCTTGATTATAAAACAAAATGTTAAATCTGGCTCAAATTCTTACTTTTACACTCAAATTCAATTATTATGAGCCGAATTTTTATTTTGTGTACTTTTTTGACCGGACTGATACTGAACGCTCAATCCGGATTGGGTTCACAAACAGCTAATTTCCAGGGTAATGAAATTGATTGTATTGTTGATACTTCTGAATTAGAAATTAATGGTGCCAATGACAGCAAAGCCACTATTCTGGTCAATGGTTCATCAGCTTCTTCTTGGCAACCGGGAGAAAATATTGAAAAATCTTTTGACGACAACTTGAATACACTTTACCATTCCAATTGGAGTAATACACAATTTCCGGTTACGCTAAATTATCGTTTTGACGGAAATACCGAAATTGATTATTTAAAATATATTCCACGTTCTGATGGTGGTGCAAACGGCTTTTTCGGAAACGTCAATATCAGTTACAATACGATTGTTAATCCTGAATTTATTTTGTTGACCAATCATGATTTTGGGCAGAATGGCACGCCTGAAGTGGTTCAGTTTTCAGAAACTATTACACCATTGAACATTAAAATTATCATTTATGATGGTTATGGAAATTTTGCGAGTTGTGCTGAAATGGAGTTTTATAAATCAGGAAATATTTCAAATCCTTCTCCACCATTAGGAATTTTTACCGATGAACTTTGTTCTGAATTAATGCCCGGTGTAACTCAAAATCAAATTAACAACATAGCTTCAGTTTTTTATAAGTCATTGGCTCAATGTCTTTTTGACGAAACCTATGATTTAGATTTTAGAGTTCAGGATTATGAAGTTTATCAGTCACCCAGCCAAGTTCACAATGAATTAAAAATTGGAGGTTATAGTCCTTTTGAAAATCCGACCGGAATGGTTTTTAATTCAGGAGATAAAATCGCACTTTTCGTCCGAAATAGTGAGGGTGAAGCCGTTTATTTAAAAATCAAAGATTTTGCACAAGGCTATGGAGGAGCAGAAACTTTTTATTTGTTGAATAATGGTTTGAATGTTTTTGAAATCAATAATTCAGGATTAGGTTACATCAGTTATTACAACAACAATCTTGATTTGTCAGATGTAAAAATCAATATTGTTTCGGGCAAAGTCAACGGTTATTTTCATTATCAGAATTCAACCAATGAAGATTGGGCTGAATTGTTGGTAAAAGACACTTATCCAAAAATAGATATAATTGGAAAATACGCACATTTGGTTTATGACCGTGATGCACTTCTGATTGGAAACCCTAATAATGGTAAAGAATTGATTGAAAAATATGATTTGATAAACCAGCACGAAAGATTACTGATGGGATTTTACAAATACAATCGTTCACCTAAAAACAGAATTACAGCATTAGGCGAATACGGCGGTGGTTATTATGCAGGCGGCAGTGGAATTCATTTGGACTGGACATGGGGAATAGCTGCAATGGCCGATCCGAATGGTTTGGATTTATGGGGAATTCCACACGAATTTGGACATGAAAATCAAATTCGGCCGGATTTGAACTGGATAGGAACTACCGAGGTTACCAATAATATTTATTCAATTTGGGTTTATTATCAAATGAATCCCGAAGGAAATAAATATACCCGTTTGGAGTCCGGTTCTTCATCACCGGGGCAAGGCATGCCGTCAACTGTGGGAGGAACGATAAACGGTGCAATTAATTCGACTTATGTAAACAATAATCCGTTGCAGCAAACACAAGATTATGATGTATTTAAAATTCTTGTTCCTTTCTGGCAGTTAGAACTTTATTATCAATTGGCAGGAGCTTCAAGAAATGCGCCCGAACTGAGTTTTGATTATCCCGGCGATTATACAGGTATTGATTATGCACGTTGGTACGGAACGGTAGCCGAAATATCAAGAAATACAGATTCTTCAAATCTCACAAACGGTCAGTTGGTAATGAATTTTGTGAAGAATACTTGTGATGCCGTTCAAGAGGATTTAACAACTTTTTTCAGTGATACCGGATTTTTGAAACCGATAAATGTGAATATAGATGATTACGGTATTGGGCACTTGGAAATCACTCAGCAGATGATAGATGAAACGATTGCTTATGTGCAAAACAAAAATTATCAGCAGCCGGTATCTCCGGTCATTCGCTACATTTCAGCACATAGTGTGAATTCATTTAAAAATCAACAAACCGTTCAAGGAGAAACCGGTGTGGGCGTAATGAAAACTGGAAGTCAGCTGAGAATTCAGAATGAAGATTGGCAGAACGCTGTGGCTTTTGAAGTTTATGATACCAATGGTCAATTGATGCAAGTTGCTATTGTTGGAACCGGCGATATTTCATTAAATACAACCAAAATTTATTATCCAACAAATGCAGATAAAGTTTTTGCAGTAGGATTTGACGGACAGAAAATTTTGGTTTATCCCGATACTATGTCAACGGATGAAATGGGCGTTTCAGAAATTAAAATTTATCCTAACCCGATTGCTAAAGGAGAAAAACTTCATTTTAAACCGGAATGGGATGACAAAGTTTATTTGTGTAATTTATATTCGATGGACGGTAGTGTTTTATTAGAATTTAAAGGAAGTTTAAAGCAAATTGAAAATAATTTGAATCAAAAATTTAGTGGATTTGAAACAGGAGTTTATATTTTGAATTTAAAAGATTCCAATGGAAAATTAAATCGGATTAAATTTATTAGGAAATAATTTTTAATCAAATTAAAATTTTAGTTAGAATACAAATTCTACTTGATTTTGATTGAGAATGAGTTTTTGTTTTCTTTAATAGTTAGTTGAAAAATAATGAGGAAGCAATACATCAGAAGCATTATTTATAAAACCATATACGTTAAATTATTCATAATTAGTGCACTAAACAATTAAAACAAGTTACTGCTCCTTAAAGAAAATCAATCAAAACTCAGAATTCAAAATAACTTCAAAAATCCGGATTATTTCCGTAATTTTGCACCCTCAAATTTTTATATGCAAAACATTCGGAATATTGCGATTATCGCACATGTAGATCACGGAAAAACAACTTTGGTCGATAAAATTTTACATTTCACTCACACTTTTAAAGAAAACCAAGAATCCACCGGATTAATCATGGATAACAATGATTTGGAACGGGAAAGAGGAATTACAATTTTCTCAAAAAATGCAGCAGTTGAATACAAAGGTGTAAAAATTAATGTGATTGATACTCCCGGGCACGCCGACTTTGGAGGAGAAGTAGAACGCGTGTTAAAAATGGCAGACGGAGTGGCTTTATTGGTGGATTCTTTTGAAGGTCCTATGCCGCAAACCCGTTTTGTTTTGCAAAAAGCTTTACAATTAGGATTAAAGCCATTGGTAATTATCAATAAAGTTGATAAACCTAATTGTCGTCCGGAAGAAGTGTACGAAGCTGTTTTTGAATTATTTTTTAATTTAGATGCAACCGAAGAACAATTGGAATTCCCAACTTTCTACGGTTCTTCCAAACAAGGTTGGTTCAACACAGAAAATGTTCCAACAGAAGATATTTCTCCTTTGTTGGATGGAATTATTGAATACGTTCCAAGTCCGGAAACCGAAGAAGGAGCTTTGCAAATGCAGATTACTTCATTGGACTATTCTTCTTTTTTAGGTCGGATTGCCGTAGGGAAAATCACTCGAGGTTCTGTAAAAGAAGGACAGTGGATAAGTTTAGTGAAGCCGGACGGAAGTATGACCAAACAGAAAGTAAAAGAATTATTTGTTTTTGAAGGTTTAGCCAAGAAAAAAGTAACTGAAGTCAAAGCCGGTGATATTTGTGCTGTAGTAGGAATGGACAAATTTCAAATTGGTGATACAATTGCTGACAGCGAAAATCCGGAAGCCCTGCCGGGAATTGAGATTGATGAACCTACAATGAGTATGTCTTTTGGAATCAATAATTCTCCTTTTTTCGGAAAAGACGGAAAATACGTTACCAGTCGTCATTTGATTGAGCGTTTGGAAGCAGAATTAGAAAAAAACTTAGCCTTGCGTGTAGAAGCTACCGATGATTCCAACTCTTATTTAGTTTACGGACGAGGCATTATGCACTTATCGGTTTTGATTGAAACCATGCGCCGTGAAGGATATGAATTAACCGTTGGACAACCGCAAGTCATCATTAAAGAAATCAACGGAGTAAAATCAGAACCCTACGAAACTTTAGTAATTGATATTCCACAAGATTATTCCAGTAAAGCGATTGATTTGGTTACTCAGCGAAAAGGCGATTTATTGGTGATGGAATCAAAAGGTGAAAATCAGCATTTAGAATTGGATATTCCGTCAAGAGGTTTAATTGGTTTACGTTCTCAAATGTTGACTGCAACCGCCGGAGAAGCTGTAATGGCGCATCGTTTCAGTGAATATAAACCATTCAAAGGAAACATTGCCGGGCGTTTAGCAGGTGTTTTAATCAGTAAAGACCAAGGAACGGCAACGCCTTATTCGATTGATAAATTACAAGATCGGGGAAAATTCTTCATTTCTCCGGGAGAAGAAGTTTACACCGGAATGATTGTGGGTGAACATAGCCGACCTAATGATTTGGTTGTTAATGTAGTAGAGGCTAAAAAATTGAATAATATGCGGGCTTCCGGAAAAGATGATGCCGCAGCAATTGCTCCAAAAATTGAAATGTCTTTGGAAGAATGTATGGAGTATATTCAAGGAGATGAGTGTATTGAAGTTACGCCTCATCACATTCGTTTGAGAAAAATCACATTAAGAGAAGAAGACCGTAAAAAAGAACAAAGAAAAATGGAAGTTTAATACTGAAGTAAGTCTTTCTGATTTTGAGAAAAATCACTTAAATTCCACACAATTTAAAAGGGCAAAAGTCATATAAACTTTTTAACTTGCCGACATGAAAGAATATGAGCTCATCATAGTAGGAGCAGGGCCAATTGGACTTGCCTGTGCTTTGAATGCACAACGAAAAAATCTAAATTATTTAATGATTGAAAAAGGAAGTATTGTCAATAGTTTGTACAATTACCCTTTATATATGACTTTTTTTTCTACTGCCGAACGATTGGAAATCGGTGGAATTCCCTTTACAAATGTTTCATTTAAACCCGGCAGGCAAGAAGCTTTGGAATATTATAGAAGAATTCATCAACAATTTGATTTAAATGCAAATTTTTATGAAGAAGTAACTCAAATTTCGATTGAAAAAGATAAAAAACACATTAAAACCACAAAAAACGAATATTATTCAAAAAATGTAATCATTGCAACCGGATTTTATGATATTCCGAATTATTTGAACATTCCGGGCGAAGAATTACCAAAAGTTTCTCATTATTACAAAGAAGCTCATCCGTATTTCGGACAGAAAATAATAGTAATAGGAGCAAGTAATTCTTCTGTAGATGCGGCTTTGGAATGTTGGCGAAAAGGAGCAGAAGTAAGTATGGTAATTCGGAAATCTACCATTGGCGAAAGAGTGAAATATTGGGTGAAACCCGATATTGAAAATCGAATTGCAGAAGGTAGTATTCAAGCTTATTTCAATTCAGAATTAATTTCCATTTCGCCTAAAAAAGTGAAAATCAAAACACCGGAAGATGAGATTGAAATTGAGAATGATTTTGTATTGGCGTTGACCGGTTATCGCCCGAATTTTGACTTTCTTAGAAAATGCGGTATTGAATTATCAAACGATAATTTACTTTTGCCTCAGTACAATCCCGAAACAATGGAAACGAATATCCCGGGAATCTATTTGGCAGGCGTAGTTTGTGGTGGAATGGAAACCCATAAATGGTTCATTGAAAACTCAATTATCCATGCTGATTTGATTATAAACGATATTTGTAAAAAAGTGAATTAATTACTCAAATTCTTTTTGAAAGCTTAATTTTGTAAAAAAATCAATCCAATGTCAACAACTAAATACCAAAATCCACTTGAATCCCGTTACAGCAGCGATGAAATGCTTTATAACTTTTCACCCGATATGAAGTTTTCAACCTGGCGAAAATTATGGCTCGCTCTTGCCGAAATCCAAAAAGAATTAGGTTTGGATATTTCAGAGGAACAAGTACAGGAAATTCGGGATAATATTCACAATATTGATTATGAAACAGCAGCAAAATATGAAAAACAATTCCGGCATGACGTCATGGCACATGTTCACACATTGGGCGATGTAGCACCAAAAGCACGACCGATTATTCATTTAGGTGCAACTTCCGCTTTTGTGGGCGACAATACCGATTTGATTCAAATCCGGGAAGCTTTGTTGATTGTTAAGAAAAAATTAGTCAATGTCATTAAAGGATTGAACGATTTTGCTTTAGAATACAAAGATTTACCTACTTTGGGTTTCACACATTTCCAACCGGCACAGTTGACAACAGTTGGGAAAAGAGCAACACTTTGGTTGCAATCGGTTCTGTTGGATTTTGAAGAATTAGAATTCAGAATTGATACTTTACGCTTTCGAGGCGTAAAAGGTACTACCGGAACTGCTGCGAGTTTTAAAGAATTATTTGATGATGATTACACCAAAGTTAAAGAATTAGACAAACGATTGTCGGAACAATTCGGATTTAAAAAAGTTTTAGGAGTAACCGGACAAACTTACGACCGTAAAATCGATGCAGAAGTACTGGCAACTTTATCCAATATTGCTCAATCCG